>NZ_JBHWZJ010000235.1:0-11284 GCF_042728415.1 Streptomyces sp. NPDC060198
GGCCGCGCCGGATCTGCCGGTGCGGCTTCGGCGGCTCCCCCGGGGCCGCGCAAGGCCGTAGGGAGGTACGCCCCGGCGGTCCGGCGCCGGTTGCCGGGTCGGCGCCGAGGCGGGGGCGGGGCCGTACCGGGCCGTGTCCGGCCACGGCCGCCGGGCGGGCGGGGGCGGTGCCAGGCACGGCCGGGGAGCTCGTGCGAGGGGGCGGTTTGACCGGCCGGGCGATGGCCCCGTAGCCTTGACCCTCGGCGTGTTCTTCTGTGCGCCTACCCCTGAGCACATCCCTCCCGGTGCGGTTCCGCGCCAGGAGAGGCCGCTCATCCTTCCGGATCGTCTTGGGCTTCGGCCCGTGCGAGCGGCTGGCATCAGGGGATCCGTTCCGAGCGAGAGAGAGATCCGCGTGTACGCCATCGTGCGCAGCGGTGGCCGCCAGCACAAGGTTGCTGTCGGTGACATCGTTGAGGTTGACAAGATTTCCACTGCCAAGGTTGGCGACACGGTCGAGCTCTCGACCCTGCTCGTTGTCGACGGCGACGCCGTGACCAGCGACCCGTGGGTCCTGGCCGGCATCAAGGTCCAGGCCGAGATCGTGGACCACCACAAGGGCGCGAAGATCGACATCCTTCGCTACAAGAACAAGACCGGCTACCGCCGTCGCCAGGGTCACCGCCAGCAGTACACGGCGATCAAGGTCACCGGTATCCCCGCGGCTGCGAAGTAAGGGACTGAGACATGGCACACAAGAAGGGCGCATCGTCCACTCGGAACGGGCGCGACTCCAATGCTCAGCGGCTCGGCGTGAAGCGCTTCGGCGGTCAGGCCGTCAACGCCGGTGAGATCCTGGTCCGCCAGCGCGGCACCCACTTCCACCCGGGCACGGGCGTCGGCCGTGGCGGCGACGACACGCTGTTCGCGCTGACCGCCGGTGCGGTGGAGTTCGGCACGCACCGCGGCCGCAAGGTCGTCAACATCGTTCCCGTCGCCGCCTGATCTTCCGGCGAGCACGGTAACGACGCAACACCTTCCGAGGGCGGATCTCAGCTTTCCCGGTCGACGGGGAAGCGGGTCCGCCCTCGGCGTGTTACATCAGAGACACATCCGTAGATAGCAGTACCTGGAGGCACCCACCATGACCACCTTCGTGGACCGCGTCGAGCTCCATGCCGCCGCGGGTAACGGAGGCCACGGCTGTGCCTCCGTCCACCGTGAGAAGTTCAAGCCCCTCGGTGGACCCGACGGCGGCAACGGCGGACGCGGCGGCGACGTGACCCTCGTCGTCGATCAGGCCGTGACCACCCTGCTCGAGTACCACCACCACCCCCACCGCAAGGCCACCAGCGGCCAGCCCGGCGCGGGTGACAACCGTTCGGGCAAGGACGGCCAGGACCTGGTCCTGCTCGTGCCCGACGGCACCGTCGTCCTCGACAAGGAGGGCAACGTCCTCGCCGACCTGGTCGGTCAGGGCACCACCTTCGTCGCCGGACAGGGCGGCCGCGGCGGCCTCGGCAACGCGGCGCTGGCCTCGGCCCGCCGCAAGGCCCCCGGCTTCGCGCTTCTCGGCGAGCCGGGCGAGTCGCGCGACATCGTCCTGGAGCTCAAGACCGTCGCCGACGTGGCGCTGGTCGGTTACCCGAGCGCGGGCAAGTCCTCGCTGATCTCGGTGCTCTCGGCCGCCAAGCCGAAGATCGCGGACTACCCGTTCACCACGCTCGTTCCGAACCTCGGTGTCGTCACCGCCGGCGCGAACGTCTACACCATCGCCGACGTCCCCGGCCTCATCCCCGGCGCCAGCCAGGGTCGCGGGCTGGGCCTGGAGTTCCTCCGCCACGTCGAGCGCTGCTCGGTGCTCGTGCACGTGCTGGACACGGCGACGCTGGAGTCCGACCGCGACCCCGTCTCCGACCTCGACATCATCGAGGAGGAGCTGCGGCAGTACGGCGGCCTGGAGGACCGGCCCCGCATCGTCGTCCTGAACAAGGTCGACATCCCCGACGGCCAGGACCTCGCCGACATGATCCGCCCGGAGCTGGAGGCGCGCGGCTACCGCGTCTTCGAGGTCTCCGCGCTCGCGCACAAGGGGCTCAACGACCTCTCGTACGCGCTGGCCGGGATCGTCGCCGAGTCGCGTGCCGCCAAGCCGGTGGAGGAGGCGACCCGGGTCGTCATCCGCCCGAAGGCCGTGGACGACACCGGGTTCACCGTGGCCGTCGACGAAGAGGGCATCTACCGGGTGCGCGGCGAGAAGCCCGAACGCTGGGTGCGCCAGACCGACTTCAGCAACGACGAGGCCGTCGGCTACCTCGCGGACCGGCTGAACCGCCTCGGCGTCGAGACGGCCCTGATGAAGGCCGGAGCCCGCGCGGGCGACGGCGTGGCCATCGGCCCCGAGGAGAACGCGGTCGTCTTCGACTGGGAGCCGACGATGATGGCCGGCGCCGAGATGCTCGGCCGCCGCGGCGAGGACCACCGTATGGAGGCCCCCCGCCCGGCCGCGCAGCGCCGCCGGGACCGCGACGCCGAACGCGACGACGCGCAGAAGGAATACGACGAGTTCGACCCCTTCTAGAGCTCGGAGGGGCACCGGGCGCGTGAAGCCCGGTGCGGGCCTCTCCGCCGGACACCGCAGCGGGACCCACGGGCCCGTACGGTCGCCGGGGAGGGGCCCTCGGGCGTTTCCGGGGGCCGGTGGCACGCCGGGCCCGGCCGTCGTGCCCGGCGCGGCCGGAAGCGGGCCTCGGAAGGGGTGCGGAACCGGCGGGGTCCGCCGCGCCCGGACGGGTGGGGCGGGGCGGCGGGTGTCGGCCGGTCGGGTGAAACGACGAGGCCGTCCGCGCCGCTCAACCGGGCTGCGGAACGCTCAACCGTGTGGTGTCGGTCACCCGCCCGTGAGGCGCATTCGCAGGTAACGGCGCTGCTCACACGGGAACGGCGGGTGTCGTCAACACCACCACCACTCGACGTCCACCTTGCGAGATGGTAACGGAGAGTGCAACCATCGGGGGGTTCCCGAGCCCTCGCAAGGTAGGTCGTCTGTGTCTGTGCAGCACATAGCCCAAGCCCGTACCACCGCAGTCGTGCTCGCCGGAGGTACCGGTCAGCGTGTGGGGCTGTCCATCCCCAAGCAGCTGCTGAAGATCGCAGGCAAGGCTGTCATCGAGCACACCCTGTCGATCTTCCAGCAGTCCGAGTCGATCGACGACATCATCGTGCTGATGGCGCCCGGCTATGTCCCCGACATCGAGAAGATCGTCGCCAAGGCCGGCCTGACCAAGGTCGTCAAGGTCATCGAGGGCGGGACGACGCGCAACGAGACCACCGAGCGGGCCATCTCCGTGCTCGGCGAGGGCCTGGCGGAGGGTGAGGACCGCAACGTCCTCTTCCACGACGCCGTGCGCCCTCTGCTCTCGCAGCGCGTCATCACGGACTGCGTGGACGCCCTCGGGCGTTACGAGGCGGTGGACGTCGCCATCCCGTCCGCGGACACCATCATCGTGACGCGCACGCACGGCGGCGACGGCGAGTTCATCACCGAGGTCCCCGACCGCTCGCGGCTGCGCCGGGGCCAGACGCCGCAGGCGTTCAAGCTCTCCACCATCCGCCGGGCGTACGAGGTCGCCGCGGGCGACCCGAACTTCCAGGCGACCGACGACTGCTCGGTGGTCCTGAAGTACCTGCCCGATGTCCCGATCTACGTGGTCGCGGGCGACGAGTACAACATGAAGGTGACCCAGCCGGTCGACGTCTTCATCGCGGACAAGCTCTTCCAGCTGGCCTCCACGGCCGTGCCGTCGCCCGCCGACGACGCGGCCTACCGGGAAGCGCTGACCGGGAAGACCATGGTCGTCTTCGGCGGCTCCTACGGGATCGGCGCGGACATCGCCGCCCTCGCCGAGTCGTTCGGCGCCAAGGTCTACGCGCTCGGCCGGTCCACCACCGGTACGCACGTGGAGAACCCGGAGCACATCGACGACGCGCTCTCCACGGCCTACGCCGAGACCGGCCGGGTCGACTACGTCGTCAACACCGCCGGGGTGCTGCGGATCGGCAAACTGGCCGAGACGGACAACGCGACGATCCAGGAAGCCCTGAACGTCAACTACCTCGCGCCGGTCCAGATCGCCCGCGCCTCGCACAAGTACCTCGCCGAGTCCAAGGGCCAGCTGCTCCTCTACACCTCCAGCAGCTACACCCGGGGCCGGGCCGAGTACAGCCTGTACTCCTCCACCAAGGCCGCCATGGTGAACCTCACCCAGGCGCTCTCGGACGAGTGGGCCGGCGACGGGGTGCGCGTGAACTGCGTGAACCCGGAGCGCACCGCCACCCCGATGCGTACGAAGGCCTTCGGCGACGAGCCCTCCGGCTCGCTGCTCTCCTCCGAGGCGGTGGCGCGGACCTCGCTCGACGTCCTGCTCTCCGAGATGACCGGGCACGTCATCGACGTCCGGCAGCAGGATCCGACCCGGGGCGCCTCCGAGGCGTCGGGCTTCGAGCAGGCGCTGGCCGCCGTGCTGGACCGACAGGCTGATGTGTAATACTGCTCGACAATCCACCATTCGGACCCCTGTCGTTCACCTTCGCGTGAACGGCAGGGGTCCGAATTCGTGAAGCTAATTCTTCACAATTCCCCCGCAAGGTATAAGTCGGAACCCTCGGGAGCGGTACTTCGTGTTTTCGAAAGCCATTCGCGTGGCGAGAGTGGGCAGCGGTTCTGAGCTCGCCGCCGCAATTCTCCTGGCCCTGGGATTCCCGTGCGTCATGCTCGCGGCGATACTCCCCAATATCTGGTTCTTCGCCGCGGCGGTCCTTGTCACATATTTGGCCGACCGGTATTTGCACCACTGCGGCAGTTATCTCGTCAATCGCCTCGCCGCCGTCCGGGCCGGTTTGTCGATTCGCTTCCTCGTGCGTGAGCTGCTGCTGATCCTTCTCATGTCGCGCATGGGATACGGCGAGGGCGCGTTCTTCTACACGACGATCGCCTGCCTCCTGGCGTTCTACGGGCTCCAGGCGCCGCAGAGCGCGATGGTGACCCTCGTCCGGCTCCGCCGCAAGCTGCCGGTGGTCACCCGGAACATCGACCTCGGCCCCGTCGGGATAGGGGACGCCCCGCCTCGGCTCCTGATGAACCGCCCGGCCGAGAAGATGCTCCACTTCGACGTGTTCGCCGTGGTGGGCGTGCTGGTCGCGCTCCAGAGCGGCACCGACGCGTTCGCCTACGCGGGCCTCGGGCTGACGCTCTTCCTCGCGGTGGTCTACATCCTCGCGCTGCTGCCGTACGTCCGGCCCAGCCGCCTCGTGCCGCCGGAGGCCAAGGTCCTGGCGGCCGTCGACACGTGGCTGCGGGAGTACCGGCCGACCGTCATCCTCTACTTCTCCGGCTCCAAGGACTCGGCCTACCAGGTCAACATGTGGCTGGAGACCATGGGGAAGCTGGACGGCCGCCCGATGGTCGTGCTGCGCGAGCGGGCCATCGTCCCGCAGCTCGCCGGCACCTCCGTCCCGGTCCTCTGCGTCCCGGGCGGCGTGCACCTGATGAACATGGACCTCTCGACGGTACGCGTCGCGCTCTACGCGGCCAACGTCGGCAAGAACATCCACATGCTGCGCGTGCCGACCATGAAGCACGTCTTCATCGGTCACGGCGACAGCGACAAGCTCGCCAGCGTCAACCCGTACAGCAAGGCGTACGACGAGGTCTGGACGGCCGGCCGGGCGGGCCGCGACCGTTACGCCCTGGCCGACGTCGGCGTCCGTGACGACGACATCGTGGAGGTGGGACGGCCGCAGCTGGCCACCATCACCACCTGGAGCGGCACGCCGAAGAACGCCGTCCCGACCGTGCTGTACGCCCCCACCTGGGAGGGCTGGGACGACAACCCGGGCAACACCTCGCTGCTGCTCGCCGGTGAGAACATCGTCCGTCGGCTGCTGGAGTCCGAGAAGCCCGTCCGGGTGCTCTACAAGCCGCACCCGTTCACCGGCACGCGCAGCCGCATGGCGGCCGCCGCCCACCTGCGGATCACCGCGATGATCGAGGGCGCGGCGGCCCGCCGCGCCACCGACGCGCGCTGGGCCGAGGAGAGCGCGGCGCTCCGGGGCGAGCAGGCCGAGGCCGCGGCCGAGCTGGCCCGTATCGAGGCACGGCTCGCCGAGCTGGCCGGCGGCGCGGGCGAGACGGCCCGCGACGAGGCCGAGCTCTCGCGCAACTCACTGGCCGACCCGGCGCGCGAGGCCGAGACCATGAAGCTGCGGGACGAGTGGAACACCGCCTACTGGCGTTCTCGGGGCTGGTGGCAGCACCAGGTGATCTCCGGGTCGACCATGCGTCTGTACGACTGCTTCAACGAGTCGGACGCGATGGTTTCGGACATCTCCAGCGTGGTCTCCGACTTCATCGCCAGCGGTAAGCCGTACGCGGTGACCGACTCGGCCGAGCTGGGCGAGGAGGAGTTCAAGCGCCAGAACACGGCCGTTCGGGCCGCGGTGATCCTCTCCAACGAAGCGAGCGAGCTGGACCGGCTGCTCGCGGCCGTGTCCGATCCGGCCGCGGACGACCTGGCCGAGGGCCGGCGCGAGCTGAAGGCGTACCTGCTCGGCCCCGACGAGCCGTCCTCGCTCGTCCGGTTCGACCGCGCCGTCCAGGCGCTGGCCGCCCGGGCGGAGGCACGCAATCTCGGTGCCGCTCATCTCGGTGAGCACGTGGGTGGCTGAGTTCCGACATAGATGATCGAAAAGAATTGATCAATGGCCCGTTCCGGCCCCACTGGGGGCCAGAACGGGCCATTGTGACGTACATCACTTTTCGCACTTGTGGGACACGCACAACTAATTCTGTGTGTTCGCTGTCATGAGTATTCGTGAACGACACTCGAATTCCAGACGTCAGTGTGATCATCGGTGCCTACGAAGCCATGCCTTATCTCGTCCGCTGCCTCCAGTCCTTAGACGCGCAGACCCTCCCCGCGGACCGCTTCGAAATCGTCGCGGTCGACGACGGGTCGACGGACGGCACCGGCGCGTACCTGGACGAGTTCGCCGCGCGCACCGCTGTTCCCACCACCGTGATCCACCAAGCCAACTCCGGAGGCCCGAGCGGCCCGCGCAACGTGGGCCTCGCCAGGGCGCGCGGCCGGTTCGTCTTCTTCCTCGACGCCGACGACTTCCTCGGCTTCGAGGCGCTGGAGCGCATGGTCGCCCTCGCCGACAAGGCCGGCACCGACGTGGTGCTCGGCAAGATGGTGGGGGTCAACCGCGGCGCGGCGGGGTCGATGTGGAAGCGCCGGGACGAAGAGCGCGTCGACCTCTTCGCCTCCCGCGTGATCTACACCCTCAGCGCCCAGAAGCTCTTCCGCCGTGAGCTGCTGGTGCGCCACAACATCACCTTCGACGAGTCGATGAGCACCGGCGAGGACTCCCTCTTCACCATGGCGGCGTATCTCCTGGGCTCCGGTGTCTCCGTCGTCTCCGAATACGTCTGCTACTACCTCGTGGGCCGCGACGACGGCATGCACGTCACCCGCAGCGGCGGCTACGAGCCCCGGTTCGAGGCGCTGACGGCGCTGGTCGGACTCATCGCGGCGCTGGTGCCCGAGGGGCCGAAGCGCGACTTCCTGATGGCGCGCCCGTTCACCGTGGGGCTGATCCAGCAGTTCGGCCCGGGCGTGGTCGAGGAGCGCGAGGAGGTTCGCGCCCACAAGCTGGAACTGGCCGCCCCGATCACGAAGTACTGGACCCCCGGCGTCGCGAAGCTGATCAAGGTGAACGAGCGCCTCCGGCTCGAGTGCGTCGCCCGTGGCCGGCTGGACCTGCTGGCCGACATACACCGCTACATCGCCGCCCGGCACACGCCGAAGGTCGTCCGGGCCGACCGGGGAAACGCCGTCTACCTCGCGTACCCGCACTTCCGGAAGCCCGGGGCGGGTCTCCCCGACGAGGTGTTCGAGATGACGGTGCCGGAGTGGTCCGTGAGCAAGCGGCTGCAGCCACCCGCGAGGCCGAAGCCGGGGCAGGCCGGTTCCGCGCCCACACTGGCACGCAGGGTGGTACGCCGGGTTCGTCGCGACATGAGGCGGTGGAAATCCTCCGTGTGACCCCGGGGCGCCGGAGCCGGCGGCCGGGCACGCCGGAGGCGGAGTTACTCGTCGGGAAACCCCACGGGAACTCGAAGTAATATCCCATGGAATGAAAGCGGCCTCGGGAACGCCTGCCATCCGGCTTCCGGCCACCGACCACGCAGCTTGGGGACAGCACACGTGAAGGCACTCGTACTCTCAGGTGGGGCGGGCACCCGCCTGCGCCCGATCACCCACACGTCCGCGAAGCAATTGGTGCCGGTCGCCAACAAGCCGGTCCTCTTCTACGGACTCGAAGCGATCGCCGACGCCGGTATCACCGAGGTCGGCATCATCGTGGGCGACACCGCCACCGAGATCCGCGAAGCGGTCGGTGACGGCTCCGCGCTCGGCATCAAGGTCACCTACATCCCGCAGGACGCGCCCCTCGGCCTGGCGCACGCGGTGCTCATCGCGCGCGACTTCCTCGGCGACGACGACTTCGTGATGTACCTCGGCGACAACTTCATCGTCGGCGGCATCACCGGCCTAGTCGAGGGCTTCCGCGGGGACCGCCCCGACGCCCAGATCCTGCTGACCCGGGTCCCCAACCCGACCTCCTTCGGCGTCGCCGAACTGGACGCCGAGGGACGTGTCGTCGCGCTGGAGGAGAAGCCGAAGGAGCCCAAGAGCGATCTCGCCCTCGTCGGCGTCTACCTCTTCACGCCGGCGATCCACGAGGCCGTCCGCTCGATCGAGCCGTCCTGGCGCGGCGAGCTGGAGATCACCCACGCCATCCAGTGGCTGATCGACCAGCAGCGCAACGTCCGCTCCACCACGATCTCCGGCTACTGGAAGGACACCGGCAACGTCACCGACATGCTGGAGGTGAACCGGTCCGTCCTGGAGACCGTCGAGCCGGCCTCGGACGGCGCGGAGGTGGACGAGCACAGCGAGATCATCGGCCGCGTGCGGATCGAGCCCGGTGCGAAGGTCACCGGCAGCCGCATCGTCGGTCCCGCGATCATCGGGGCCGGCTCGGTCATCAGCGACGCGTACGTCGGTCCCTTCACCTCGGTCTCCGAGGGCTGCCGGATCGAGGACAGCGAGATCGAGTACTCCATCGTGCTCCGGGGAGCCTCCATCACCGGCGTCCGCCGCGTGGAGGCGTCGCTCATCGGCCGCGACGTCGAGGTCACCCCGGCGCCCCGCAACCCGTCCGCCCACCGACTCGTCCTCGGCGACCACAGCAAGGTGCAGATCTCCTCATGACGACCAACATCCTGGTGACCGGCGGAGCCGGCTTCATCGGCTCGCACTACGTCCGTACCGTCCTCGGCCCCCAGGGCCCCGGTGACATCGCCGTCACGGTGCTGGACAAGCTCACCTACGCGGGCAACCCCGCCAACCTCGACGAGGTCCGCGACCACCCGGGCTTCTCCTTCGTGCAGGGCGACATCTGCGACGCCGAACTCGTCGGCAAGCTCATGGCCGACCACGACCAGGTGGTGCACTTCGCCGCCGAGTCGCACGTGGACCGTTCCATCGACGGGGGCGCCGAGTTCGTCCGTACGAACGTCGTGGGCACCCACACCCTGATCCACGCCGCGCACCTGGCCGGGATCAAGACCTTCGTGCACATCTCCACCGACGAGGTCTACGGCTCGATCGACGAGGGCTCCTGGCCCGAGACGCACCCGCTGGAGCCCAACTCGCCGTACTCCTCGGCGAAGGCGTCCAGCGACCTCATCGCGCTCTCGTACCACCGCACCCACGGCCTCGACGTGCGGGTGACCCGCTGCTCCAACAACTACGGGCACCACCACTTCCCCGAGAAGGTCATCCCGCTCTTCGTCACCAACCTGCTCGACGGCAAGACCGTGCCGCTCTACGGCGACGGTGCCAACGTCCGCGACTGGCTGCACATCGACGACCACGTCCAGGGCATCGAGCTGGTCCGCACGAAGGGCCGCGCCGGCGAGGTCTACAACATCGGCGGCGGCACCGAGCTTTCCAACAAGGAGCTCACCGGCCTGCTGCTGGAAGCCTGCGGCGCCGACTGGGAGACCAGCGTCACCTACGTCGAGGACCGCAAGGGCCACGACCGCCGCTACTCCGTGGACTGCACCAAGATCCGCGAGGAGCTCGGCTACGTCCCGCGCAAGGACTTCAAGCAGGGCCTCGCCGAGACCGTGCAGTGGTACCGCGACAACCGCGCCTGGTGGGAGCCGCTGAAGGACCGGGCCGCCCTGTGAGCCCTGTCTGGCTGGTGACCGGAGCCGGCGGCATGCTGGGACGGGACGTGCTGGCGAGGCTGGCGGCCGAGGGTACCGACGCCGTCGTCGTCGCCGCCGACCGTGCGACGCTCGACATCGCCGACCCGGCCGCCGTGCGCGCCGCCTTCGCGGAGCACCGCCCCGCCGTCGTCGTCAACTGCGCGGCCTGGACGGCCGTGGACGACGCGGAGAGCCAGGAAGAGGCAGCGCTGCGCGTCAACGGCACGGGCCCGGCGGTCCTCGCCGAGGCGTGCCGCGAGCACGGCGCCGTCCTGCTCCAGGTCTCCACGGACTACGTCTTCGCCGGCGACGCCGACAAGCCGTACGCCGAGGAGGCCCCCACCGCCCCGCGCAGCGCCTACGGGCGGACCAAGCTCGCCGGGGAGCGCGCGGTGCTGGAGACCCTCCCGGAGACCGGCTACGTGATCCGTACGGCCTGGCTGTACGGAGCGGGCGGCGGCAACTTCGTCCGCACGATGATCAAGCTGGAAGGCATCAAGGACACCCTGGACGTCGTCGACGACCAGCGTGGCCAGCCGACCTGGACCGTCGACCTGGCCGACCGCCTGGTCGCCCTCGGCCGCGCCGCCCTCGCGGGGGACGCCCCGGCCGGTGTCTACCACGGCACCAGCGGTGGCGAGACGACCTGGTTCGGCTTCACCCGGGAGATCTTCCGGCTGCTGGGCGCGGACCCCGAGCGGGTCCGGCCCACCACCAGCGAGGCCTTCGTGCGGCCCGCTCCCCGCCCGGCGTACAGCGTGCTCGGCCACGACCGCTGGTCCGCCGCCGGGATCACGCCGGTCCGCGACTGGCACGAGGCACTGGCGGAGGCGTTCGACGCTCTCGTCGCCGCCGAGCGCGGCTGACCGCCCGACGCACCGTCACCACGGCCGGACCCCCGCCCACCAGGGCCGGGGGCCCGGCCGTCGGCGTTTCGGCCCGCGGCGCCGGAACGCCGAA
>NZ_JBHWZJ010000236.1:0-11283 GCF_042728415.1 Streptomyces sp. NPDC060198
GTGCGGGCGGTCCGCACCGGCCACCCGGCTTCAGCGGGTCACTTGACCTTGATCTCGTTGTAGACGGGGACGCTGAAGACGTTCAGCGCGACGTTCGAGACGCGGTCGGAGTAGCCGGCGCTGCCGTTCTGGTACCAGAGCGGGATGACCGGCATCTGCTCGACGAGCACCTGCTCGGAGTCCTGGAAGGTCTTCACCGCGGTGGCCTTGTCGGTCTCGGCGTTCGCCTTGTCGACGAGGTCGTCGAATTCCTGGTTGCTCCACTTGCCGTCGTTGGACGAGGCGTTGGTGTAGTAGAGCGGCTGGAGGAAGTTCTGGATGAGCGGGTAGTCCATCTGCCAGCCCGCGCGCCAGGCGCCGTTCAGCTTCTGCTGGGAGACCTGGTTGCGGAAGTCGGCGAAGGTGCCGACGGGGCCGCCGACGCAGGCCCGGTTGTTGTCCAGGGCCTTGTTGATGCTGTTGCAGACGGCGTCGACCCATTCCTTGTGGGAGCCGGTGTCCGCGTTGTACGAGATCTTGAGCTGGCCCCCGGGGATACCGCCGGCGTCGTTGATCATCTTCTTCGCCTCGTCGGCGTCGTACTCGCACTCCTTGCCGCACAGGCCCTTTTTGAAGCCGCCCTCCTCGCCGAGGACCGGAGAGGTCCAGTCGGAGGCGGGGGTCCGGGTCTGGTGGAAGATCTGGTCGGTGATCTGCTGGCGGTTGATCGCCATCGACAGTCCCTGGCGGACCTTGCGGCCGTTCTCGGTGTCCCACTCCTTGTCGTAGAAGGGGAAGGCGAGGGTCTGGATGATGCCGGCCGGGGTGTTGATGTAGCGGTCGCCGAGGTCGGACTCGACGTTGGTGAGCTGGGAGGCGGGGATGTCGTCGACGAGGTCGAGGTTGCCCGCGGTCAGGTCGGTGTAGGCGGTGTTGTTGTCGGTGTAGACCTTGAGGTCGATACCGCCGTTCTCGGCCTTGTCGTCCCCGGGGTACTTGTCCCAGCGGCGCAGGTTCATCGACGAGCCCTTGGCGTAACTGTCGATGGTGTACGGGCCGTTGCCGACGGGCTTGGAGAGCCAGGCGTCGTGGTCGTCGAAGAAGCTCTGGGGCAGCGGCGAGAAGGCCGCGTAGCCGAGGGTGTCGGGCCACAGCGAGAACTTCTGCGACAGCTTCACCGTGAAGGTCAGGTCGCCGGTGGCCTTGAGGCCGGAGAGCGTCGTGGCGGAGGCGGAGCCGCTCTCGGGGTGGGCCTTCTCGTAGCCGTCGATGTACTGGAAGAAGTAGGCGTTCTTCTGGTTGTTCTTCAGCGCGGCGCCGTAGTTCCAGGCGTCCACGAAGGACTTCGCGGTGACCTTCTCGCCGTTGGAGAAGGTCCAGCCGTCCTTGACCGTGATGGTGTAGTTCGTCGCGTCGCTGGACTCGATCTTGTCGGCCAGCATGTTCTTGGCCTCGCCGGTCTTCGGGTCGTACCGCTTGAGACCGCGGAAGAGCATGTCGAGGACCTTGCCACCCTGCACCTCGTTGGTGTTCGCGGGTTCCAGCGGGTTCTGCGGGTCGCCCCAGGAGGAACTGACGATCCCGTCGGCGCCACTGCCGCCGCTGTCGCTGTCGCCGCCCCCGCCGCAGGCCGTCGCCGCCAGTGCGACTGCCACGGTGCATGCGGTCCACCTGGCCCGTGTGGCTCCGCGCATGAAGTGCCTCCTCCAGAGATGCCATGAGTAGCTCTGCCCTATATCACCGCATTCGCCTAGGTATGGCATGCACGCTTGGCCCGTACGGGCGGGTCCGGCCGAAGCCCCGTCACCCGACCGGCCCCGCCCGGCTCCGGGCCCCTCTCCCCCGGACACGCCGACGGGCCCGTACTCGGGAGTGATCTCCTGAGTACGGGCCCGTCGTCGCAGACCGCGAACCGGCGCCTGCCTCACTGGCGCCACTGGCACCAGCGGGGTTGCACGACTACTCCTCCAGCGCCGCCAGCGCCGGGTCCATCACGATGTCCTTCGTGCGGGTGACCGTCGGGTCCTCCGGGAAGTGGCAGGCCGTGAGGTGGCCGGGCTTGTCGCCGGAGAGCTGCACGAGCGGCGGCTCCTCGGTGGCGCACTTGTCCTGGGCCTTCCAGCAGCGCGTGCGGAAGCGGCAGCCCGAGGGCGGGTTGACGGGCGACGGGACGTCACCCTCCAGCCGGATGCGCTCGCGCTTGTCGGCGTCGATGTCCGCGTCCGGGACGGCGGACAGCAGCGCGTGCGTGTACGGGTGCCGGGGCGCCTCGTACAGCGAGTCGCGGTCGGCCACCTCGATGATCTTGCCCAGGTACATCACCGCGACGCGCTGCGAGAAGTGCCGGACGATCGCGAGGTCGTGCGCGATGAAGACGAACGCGATGCCCATCTCGCGCTGGACCTCCTGGAGCAGGTTGATGACCTGCGCCTGGATGGAGACGTCCAGCGCCGAGACCGGCTCGTCCGCGATGATCAGCTTCGGCTGCAGCGCGACCGCGCGGGCCACGCCGATGCGCTGCCGCTGGCCGCCCGAGAACTCGTGCGGGAAGCGGTTGTAGTGCTCCGGGTTCAGGCCGACGATCTCCAGCAGCTCCCGCACCCGGGCCTCGCGGCCACCGGGCGGGTTGATGCCGTTGATCTCCATCGGTCCGCCGATGATGTTGCCGACCGTCTGCCTCGGGTTCAGGGAGGCGTACGGGTCCTGGAAGATCATCTGGATCTCGGACCGGATGGGCATCATGTCGCGCCGCGAGGCGTGACTGATGTCCTGGCCCTTGTACGAGACCGTGCCCGAGGTCGGCTCCAGCAGGCGGGTCAGCAGCCGCCCGGTGGTCGACTTGCCACAGCCGGACTCACCGACCAGGCCGAGGGACTCGCCCGGCATGACGTCGAAGGACAGGCCGTCGACCGCCTTGACCGCGCCGACGGTCCGCTTGATCGGGAAGCCGCCCTTGATGGGGAAGTGCTTCTTGAGGTCGCGGACCTCCAACAACGGGGAGGCCGCGTCCTTGTCCTGCTGCTTCGGCACGGTGCCGGTGGCCGCCGTGTCAGTGGTGTTGTTCTCGCTCATGGTGATGCCCCAGTCGCTGGTAGGTCAGCCCAGCCGGGGCTGAATCTTCTCGATGAACACCTGCTGCTTCTGTTCCGCCGTCAGGTGGCAGGCGGAACCCCGTCCGTCCGGCAGACCGGGACGCGAGGAGACGCACGCGTCCCCGCCGACGTCTCCGGTGAACGCGCACCGGGGGTGGAAGGCGCAGCCGGACGGCGGGTTGAGCAGGGACGGCGGCGAACCCGGGATCGGCATGAGGGGCTCGTCGACACTGGAGTTCAGCCGCGGCATCGAGCCGAGCAGACCCCAGGTGTACGGGTGCTGGGGCGACTTGAGCACCTCACGCACCGAGCCGCGCTCGACGGCCCGGCCGGCGTACATCACCAGCAGGTCGTCGGCCATGTTGGCGACGACGCCCAGGTCGTGCGTGATCATGATGATCGCGGAGCCGAACTCCTGCTGGAGGTCCTTGAGCAGGTCGAGGATCTGCGCCTGGACGGTGACGTCCAGTGCGGTCGTCGGCTCGTCGGCGATCAGCAGGTCGGGGTTGCAGACCAGCGACATGGCGATCATGGCGCGCTGGCGCATGCCGCCGGAGAACTGGTGCGGGTAGTCGTCCACCCGCAGCGTGGGCTGCGGGATGCCCACCTTGGTCAGCATCTCGATGGCCCGGTCCCGGGCCTCCTTCTTGCTGGCGCCGGTGTGCTTGCGGAACGGCTCCGAGATCTGCCGGCCCACCGTGTAGTACGGCGAGAGCGCGGTGAGCGCGTCCTGGAAGATCATCGACATCTTGTTGCCGCGCAGCGATTCGAGCTGGGACTCGGGCGCGTGCGTCAGGTTCACGCCGTCGAGGAGGATGTCGCCCTCGACGGTGGTCGACTTCGGGTTGTGCAGGCCCAGCACGGTCAGGTTGGTCACCGACTTGCCGGAACCGGATTCGCCGACGATGCCGAGCGTCTTGCCGCGCTCCAGGTCGAAGGAGAGCCCGTTCACCGCATTGACGACGCCGTCCTCGGTGGAGAACTTGACGTGCAGATCGCGTACCGAGAGGAACGAGTCGGACCCGGTGGGGGCCGCGGCGTCCTCGGTCTTGGTGAGTGTGGTCACGTTGCTACTCCTAGGACAGCCGCACGCGCGGGTCGATCACGGCGTACAGGGCGTCCACGACGAGGTTCAGAACAATGATGAAGGCCGCGCTGACGAGCATGACGCCCATGGTCATCGGCAGGTCCTTGTTGTTCACGGAATCGATGGCCAGCCGGCCGATCCCGGGAAGGCCGAAGGTGATCTCGGTGACCATGCCGCCGCCGAGGAGCGCCGCGATGTCCATGCCGAGAATGGTGACGATCGGGATGAGCGATCCGCGCCAGGCGTAGCGCATGAAGACGTAACGTCCGCTCATGCCCTTGGCCTTGGCTGCCCGGACATGCTCCTCCTGGAGCTGTTCGATCATCGTGGAGCGGGCCATACGGGTGTAGTTGGCCGTGAAGATCACGGACATCACGACCCAGGGGATGAGCAGGCCCATGAACCAGGGACCGACACCGTCGCTGAAGTCGTTGTACTTCGGCTTGTCCAGCCAGCCGGTGCTGTACACGAAGATGCCGAGCACGATCGGGCCGAGGAAGTAGATCTGGAAGGAGCTCAGCACCAGCGAGAAGGAGCTGACGACCTTGTCCAGCCAGGTACCGCGGTAGCGGGCGGCGATGAGGCCGGTGCCGAGACCCACGGTGAGGAAGACGATGAGCCCGCCGATGGTGAGCGAGAGGGTCAGCGGGAAACGGTCGACGATCGTGTCCCACACCATCTGGCCGTTGTTGAACGAGACACCGAAGCAGGGCGCCGAGCAGTGGCCGACGGAGAAGTCACGACCGGTGAAGATGCCGGAGAGGAAGATCCAGTACTGGACGATCGTCGGCTTGTCGAGACCGAGGTTGGTGTGGATGATCGCCAGCGCGTCCGGGGTGCAGTTCTTGCCGCAGGCCAGCATCGCCGGGTCCTGTGGGATGGCGAAGAACATGAAGAAGGTGAAGGCGCTGATCAGGACCAGGATCAGGCACGCGCCGAGCGACCGGCGCAAGAGGAAACGAAGCATGGCAAGAGGCTGCTCTCAGGACGGCGGGACGAGAGGGGGGAGGTGGGGCGGATCCGGCAGAGGGGGGGGCGCGCGCCCCCCCCCCCCCCCCCCCCAGAAAAATGAGTTGGCGACAAAAAAATTAGGAAAATATGAGGACAGGCCGTGGTTAGAAGGAACCTCGGGAATGCCCCGCCCCCACCGACCGGCGCAAGAGCAAACCACCCCTGCCAAGCGGCGGCCCTCAGCCCGGCGGGACGCGCGGGGGGCGGTGGGGCGGACCCGGCCGCGGGGGGCGCGCGCTCCGCCGCGCGCGCACCCCCGTGAAACTGCTGTTGCCGACTACTTCTTGAGGAAGATCTGCGTCACGTCGGTGTAGCTCTGCACCGTCGAGTAGCGCAGGCCACCGATGTTGGAGCCGGCGATCTGGAACACCTTGGTGTAGTAGACCGGGGCAGCCGGGTTGATCTCCGTGGAGATGTACTCGTTGAGCGCGGCCCAGGCCTTGGTGGCCTCGGCGACGTCCGTGATCTTCAGGATCCGCTCGATCTCCGAGTTCACGTGCGGGTCGTTGATGTGCGAGTAGTTCGACGAACCGTCCTGGATGGCGGTGCCGTTGTACACCGGCGGGATGACGGTGGACGCCGACGGCCAGTCCTGGCCCCAGCCGGTCATGTAGATGTCGTAGCCGTTGTCGACCTTGCCGACCCGCTCGTACCAGGTGGCGGAGTCGATCTCCTTCTTCTGGACGTCCAGGCCGATCTTGCCCAGCGCGTTGGCGATCAGGACCGCCTGCTGCTGACGGACCGGGGTGTTGCCGTAGGCGTAGACGATCTTCTTGCCCTCGGCGCCGGCTTCCTTGACGAGCTTCTTGGCCTTGGCCAGGTCACCGTTCGCCTTGGTCTTGCGCTCGAACGGGTCGAAGGTGTCGTCGTAGCCCGGGGTGGTGGGCGACATCAGGCTGTTGGCGACCTCGCCGCCGTACGCGCCACCGTCGGCCTTGGCGATCGCGGAGGCCGGCAGAGCCAGGGTGATCGCGTCACGGAGCTTCTTGTCCGTCATGCGGTCGAGGTTGAAGTTCATCTGCCACACGTACGGGGCGTAGCCCTGGATCGTGCGGGCCATGGCGGCCTTGTCGCTGGTGACAGCCTTGAGCTGCTCGGTGGCGACCTGACCGGTGAACATGACCGCGTTCTTCGCCGCACCGCGGTCGGCGAGGATCGTCTTGGTCTGGTCCGTGTCGTCGTGGTTGTACTCGATGTTGAAGCCGTCGACGTACTGGTGGCGGACCGAGTCGGTCTTCGCGTCCCAGTTCGTGTTGCGGACGAGCTTCATGCCCTTGCCCGGCTTGAACTCGGCGATCTTGTACGGGCCCACGGCGACCGGGGCGCTGTCGTACTTCGCCTGGGTGTCCGTGTCCTTGGGGACGACGGAGTAACCGGCCATGGCGAGTGCCTGCGGCAGGTCCGGCTCGGCGGCCGGGAAGTGGAAGACGACCGTCTTCGCGTCGGGGGTCTCCAGCACCGAGTCCGGCAGGTGCTTGCCCTTGTAGGGGCCCTCGTACGCCTTGCGGTACGCGTTGCCGGCACCGGACAGCCACTGCTGCAGGAAGACCGGACCGTCGGTGATGTTGGTCGAGTACAGGCGCTCGACGGTGTGCCGGATGTCGGCCGAGTCGATGACGTGGCCGTTCTGGTCCTTCACGCCGTCCTTCAGCGTGTAGGTCCAGGTCTTGCCGCCGTCGGAGACCTTGCCCGAGTCGGTGGCGAGGTCGCCGACCACCGTCAGCTTGCCGTTGGCTTCCTTGTACTGCGTCAGGCCGCGGTAGATCAGACGGGAGAGCAGGCCGCCGTCGCTGACGTAGATCTGACCCGGGTCCAGGTGCGAGAAGTCGGTGTCGTTGTAGACCTCGGCCGTGCCGCCGGAGCGGGCGCCCGCGACCTCGGCCGCCGGGCCGGTGGAGTCCGCGGCGGTACCGAGGACGACCGCGTTGGACTGCGAGGACGCGTCCTTCTTGGTCTTGCTGTTGTCCTTGGCCGCGTTGTCGTCGTTGCCGCCGCAGGCGGTGAGCGTCAGTGCGCCCGCCGCGACCGCGACCAGTGCGGCTCTCGCCGTACGGTTCTTGAGCATAGACATGGAGTCGAGTCCACCTGCCTGTGAGTAGTGATCAACTGTGCTGCCCTGCACGTCCGGTCGGTGCCGGCGCCCGGGAGGCAGCTCCCCCGCGGTTCGGATCAGCGTCCCGTCTTCGGGTCGAAGGCGTCCCGTACGGAGTCCCCGAGGAGGTTGAACGCCACAACGAAGACGACCATGGCGACACCCGGGAAGAACATGTAGACCGGGTCCTGCTCGTAGACGTTCGCGCCCACGGAGAACATCCGGCCCCAGTCCGGCGTCGGCTCGACGTAGCCGACGCCGACGAAGGAGAGAAAGGCGACCGAGAGGATGGTGCTGGGCAGCATGTACGTGGACTGCACCAGGATCGGGGTGACGAGGTTCGGCAGCAGCTCCTTGCGGATGATGCGCCAGGGGGAGGCTCCGGCGACCTTGGCCGCCTCGACGAACTCGCGTCCGCTGAGCGAGAGGGTGACGGCGCGGACCAGACGGGCCAGGCCCATCCAGCCGAGCAGCCACATCACGGCGATGATCGCGCAGGTACGCACGTAGGTGGGGGTCTCCTCGTCCGGCGCGACGAAGACGGTCGTGATGACCGGCATCGCGGCGACGAAGAAGAGCTGGCTCGGGAGAGCGAGGAAGAAGTCGGTGACCCGGCCGATCCAGTAGTCGGTCCTGCCGCCGAAGTAGCCGCCGACGAGACCGATCAGCACACCCATGACCACCATGGCGAGGGTGGCGATGACCGCCGTGTACAGCGAGGTGCGCATGCCGTAGAGCAGCTGGGCGAAGACGTCGCGGCCCAGCGTCGGCTCGATGCCGAACCAGTGCTCGGGGGACATGCCGCCCATGCCGCCGGAGGGCATGTTGAACATGTCCAGCAGGTTCGGGTCGTCCTGGCCGTAGAGCGTGTACGGGTCCTTGCCGTACAGCTTGGTGATCAGCGGGGCGAGAGCCGCCACCGCGAAGAACACGATCACCACGACCGCGGACACGAGTCCGGTCTTGTCCCGCTTGAAGCGGCGCCACATCAGCTGGCCCGGCGAGCGCCCCTCGACCTTGGCGGGGCCGGTCGGCTTCTCGGGCTCTTTCTCGAGGACCGAGGCCGGGGCCTCAGCCTGAATCCCAGTTGGACTCGTCATGATTCGTCCGTTTCACATGTAATTGACGGCCGCCGGCCCGCGCACGTGCCGCCTCTTCAGCAGTATGCGAAAAGTCAACCGCACTTCACCTGAACCGAGTTGCCGAACGACAAGGCGGGTAGGAGAGCGTACGGAGCGGCGAGCAGGCCTAAGGCTGATCTGCGCGGGTAGACCGCGGCCAGGGTGGACTCACCCCGGAGAACCGATACGGGAGATCGGGTGCCGGGCGGATCAGTACAGCGATCGCACCGACCCCTGACATACCGCCAGGGATCGTGGGCGTCTGACGCGCCGGCCGGACGACGTGACCCACTGGGCGCTTGTGGCACCGTGCATGGGTTCCTCCTCATGAGTCCACTTGTTCTTCCATACGAAGCGGGCACCAGCGATCTCCGTCGACACCCCTGGCGACGAGAAATCCGTGTGCCCCGTGTGCTCGTGAGTCGGCACTCCCCACAGTGCGTGACTCATTGACCCGAGCTCAATGCAGCCAACTATTAAGTACGACTGGACCGTAAACCACACTTAAAGGGTCTCGGTTTGACAACATCGATACAGGCCGTGTGACCGAAATCCGGACAAACTGAGTCCAGACAGACACCCCCGAAACGGACTGTTAACACAGGTTTCGGAGAGCAACGCCCGATAACCGGACACTAAAGTGACGAAAATCAATTGACGAAGGCCCGGCCCCCCACAGTGTCTGCGGGGGGCCGGGCCTCATGTCAATGCAGGGGGTCGGGTTCAAACCCGACTTTGACGAACGCCGGCCGGTGGCCGGATGTGATCAGCGCTTGGCGCGCGACGCGGTGCGACCGCGCTCCTTGGCGTCCAGGACGACCTTGCGGATGCGCACGGTCTCCGGGGTCACCTCGATGCACTCGTCCTCGCGGCAGAACTCCAGGGACTGCTCCAGGGAGAGCTTGCGGGCCGGGACCACGTTCTCCGTGGTGTCCGCGGACGCCGCACGCATGTTGGTGAGCTTCTTCTCCTTGGTGATGTTGACGTCCATGTCGTCGGCGCGGGAGTTCTCGCCGATGATCATGCCCTCGTACACCTCGGTGCCGGCCTCCGTGAAGATGATGCCGCGCTCCTGGAGGTTGACCATGGCGAACGGCGTCACCGAGCCGGAGCGGTCGGCGACGAGCGAACCGTTGTGACGGGTGCGCAGCTCGCCGAACCACGGCTCGTGGCCCTCGAAGATGGAGTGCGCGATGCCGGTGCCGCGGGTCTGGGTGAGGAACTCCGTACGGAAGCCGATGAGGCCGCGGGACGGAACGATCCACTCCATGCGGACCCAGCCGGAGCCGTGGTTCGTCATGGTCTCCATACGGCCCTTGCGGGTCGCCATGAGCTGGGTGATGGCGCCCAGGTGCTCGTCGGGCGAGTCGATGGTCATGCGCTCGATGGGCTCGTGCGTCTTGCCGTCGATCTGCTTGGTGACCACCTCGGGCTTGCCGACGGTCAGCTCGAAGCCCTCACGGCGCATCTGCTCGACCAGGATGGCCAGCGCCAGCTCACCGCGGCCCTGGACCTCCCAGGCGTCCGGGCGCTCGGTGTCGAGGACGCGGAGCGAGACGTTACCGATCAGCTCGCGGTCCAGACGGTCCTTCACCTGGCGGGCGGTGACCTTGTGGCCCTTGCCGCCCTTGCCGACGAGCGGCGAGGTGTTGGTGCCGATGGTCATCGAGATGGCCGGCTCGTCGACCGTGATCAGCGGCAGCGCGATCGGGTTCTCGGGGTCGGCCAGCGTCTCGCCGATCATGATGTCGCCGATACCGGCGATGGCGCAGATGTCACCGGGGCCCGCCACCTCGGCCGGCTTGCGGGTGAGCGCCTCGGTCATCAGCAGCTCGGTGATGCGGACGTTCTGCTGGCTGCCGTCACGCTTGATCCAGGTGACGGTCTGGCCCTTGCGCAGCTCGCCCTGCTCGACGCGGCAGAGCGCGATACGGCCGAGGAAGTTGTCGGCGTCCAGGTTGGTGACGTGGGCCTGGAGCGGAGCGGCCTCGTCGTACTCCGGGGCGGGGACGTGCGCCAGGATGGTGTTGAAGAAGGGCTCGAGGTCCTCGCTGTCCGGCGGGACGGTGCCGTCCTCCGGCTTGGTCAGCGAGGCGACGCCGTCACGGGCGCAGGCGTAGACGATCGGGAACTCGATCTGGTTCTCGTCCGCGTCCAGGTCCAGGAACAGGTCGTACGTCTCGTCGACGACCTCCGCGATGCGGGAGTCGGGACGGTCCGTCTTGTTGATGCAGAGGATGACCGGCATCTTCGCGGCGAGCGCCTTGCGGAGCACGAAGCGGGTCTGCGGCAGCGGGCCCTCGGAGGCGTCGACGAGCAGGACGACCGCGTCCACCATCGACAGGCCGCGCTCGACCTCGCCACCGAAGTCGGCGTGGCCGGGGGTGTCGATGATGTTGATCGTGATCGGGTCCCCGCCGGTCTTGGGGTGGTACTTCACCGCCGTGTTCTTGGCGAGGATCGTGATGCCCTTCTCACGCTCCAGGTCGTTCGAGTCCATCATGCGGTCGTCGAGGCTCTCGGCGGCGTGCGCGGCGAAGGCACCGGCCTGCTTGAGCATGGCGTCGACCAGCGTGGTCTTGCCGTGGTCGACGTGGGCGACGATGGCTACGTTACGGATGTCGTGGCGCGTGGGCATGGGTGGAATGCGCTTCTCTCGGATCGTGGGATCAGGCGTCGCAGTCGGTCTCAGGTCCTCGTACGCCCCGCCGGGCTGACACGCCACGGCTTGTCCCATGGTACGGGCCAGCCGCGCGGGGGGCTTCCCGGCCCGATCCGCGAGACCGCTCTTCCCCGAGGATTCAACGGATATTCAGGGGCCGGGGCGGCTTCGGACCGGCTCACAACCGCCCGTCGAGGCCACCGGGATCCCCGTGCGCACCCTTTTCCGGGGCCTTCCCG
>NZ_JBHWZJ010000237.1:0-11254 GCF_042728415.1 Streptomyces sp. NPDC060198
ACCGTGCGGGGCGGAGGCGACCGTGCGGCGGGCGGTCGGTTTCGCGAAGAAACGCGGCACAAAGGTGTGATTTCCGGATGAGATGCGTCTCTCGGTGGGCTGCGGACATCATCCGGGCCGCGCCCGTCGTTAACCTGGTTGATCCGCTGTCGCCCGTGCTGGAGGTCCCACCGTGTCCCCGTCCGTTCTGCTGGCCGCCACTGTGTCCACAGGGTCGGGAGGCTCGCTCGACGAGGCAGCCCGGCAGGCCGGCGACGCCGCGGGGTGGGTCGAGCAGAACTGGTCCACCTGGCTGAGCACCGGCCTGCGCATCATCCTGATCGCCGCCGTGGCGATCGTGCTGCGCTACCTGATCCGCCGCGCCCTCACCAATCTGATCGAGCGGATGAACCGCAGCGCCCAGGCCGTGGAGGGCACCGCCCTCGGCGGCCTGCTGGTCAACGCCGAGCGGCGCCGCCAGCGCTCGGAGGCGATCGGTTCCGTACTCCGGTCGGTGAGCTCCTTCCTGATCCTCGGCACGGCGGCGCTGATGATCCTGGGCGCTTTCGAGATCAACCTGGCGCCCCTGCTGGCCTCCGCCGGTGTCGCCGGTGTCGCGCTCGGTTTCGGCGCGCGCAATCTCGTCACCGACTTCCTCTCCGGGGTCTTCATGATCCTGGAGGACCAGTACGGCGTCGGGGACACGGTCGACGCCGGGGTCGCTTCGGGCGAGGTCATCGAGGTGGGGCTGCGCGTCACCAAGCTGCGTGGCGACAACGGCGAGATCTGGTACGTCCGCAACGGCGAGGTGAAGCGGATCGGCAACCTCAGCCAGGGCTGGTCCACCGCCGGAGTCGACGTGACGGTCCGGCCGACCGAGGACCTGGACCGGGTCCGCGCGGCCATCACCGCCGCGTCCGAGGTCATGGCGAAGGAGGAGCCGTGGAGCGAGCGGCTCTGGGGCCCGGTGGAGATCCTCGGCCTGGACGCCGTACTGCTGGACTCGATGACCGTACGGGTCACCGCGAAGACCATGCCGGGCAAGGCGCTGACCGTGGAGCGCGAGCTGCGCTGGCGCATCAAGCGATCGCTGGACGAGGCGGGCATCCGCATGATCGGTGCCGCGCCCGCGCAGCCGGAGGGCGAGTCGAAGGCCGATCCGACGGCGGCGATGGCCGCCCCGTCCGCGTACGCCTCGGCGACCTCGCCGCAGTCGCTCGCCGCGACGCCGCTCGCCCCGCCGAGCATCACCAAGTAGCACGACCAGTACTCCGGAGGGCCCTTGCGCGATGGCGCGGGGGCCCTCCCCCGTGTTTCGGAGCGGGCTCCCACGCACCCCTGCGGGTAACGCTTTCGTTGCCCGGTCGTCCCG
Source organism: Streptomyces sp. NPDC060198 (assembly GCF_042728415.1). NCBI lineage: Bacteria > Bacillati > Actinomycetota > Actinomycetes > Kitasatosporales > Streptomycetaceae > Streptomyces > Streptomyces sp. NPDC060198. The sequence continues at coordinate 1,352 of NZ_JBHWZJ010000237.1, forward strand.
CGGCCGTCTCCCCTTGACGCCCCGGGCACGGACGCCTATTTTCCTCTCACCGGATAGGAAACTTTCCTAACAGAGAGCGGACCCACCTCCATGCCAGGAACCACACCGGGCGCCGGCGTCCCCGGCACCCCTCGGCTGCTGCGCGCCATGAACGACCGCGCCGCACTCGATCTGCTGCTGGAGTACGGCCCGCTCTCACGCACCCGGATCGGCAAGCTCACCGGTCTCTCCAAGCCGACCGCCTCGCAGCTGCTGGCGCGTCTGGAAGCGGCCGGACTGGTACGGATCACCGGCACCACCGAAGGCCGCCCGGGGCCGAACGCGCAGCTGTACGCGGTCGATCCGGGGGCCGCGTACGTGGCCGGGCTCGACGTGAACGCCCAGCGCATCGTGGCGGCGGTCGCCGACGTCACCGGTGAGACGGTGGGCGAGTTCGAGCTCCGCACCCCCGGCCGGGGCGCGGAGAGCGCGGTCGACCAGGTCGTCCGGGCGCTGGACGCCGCGGTGGAGCAGGCCGGACTGGACCGGTCGGTGATCCACCGGGTCGTGATCGGCACCCCGGGCGCCTTCGACCCGGGCACCGGCCGGCTGCGCTACGCCTCGCACCTGCCGGGCTGGCACTCCCCCACCCTGCTCGACGAGCTGGCGGCGGCGCTGCCGATGCCCGTCGAGTACGAGAACGACGTGAACCTGGTCGCGGTGGCCGAGCAGCGGCGCGGGGCGGCCCGGGGCCACGACGACTTCGTCCTGCTCTGGAACGAGGAGGGCCTCGGCGGCGCCCTCGTCATCAACGGCCGGCTGCACCGCGGCTTCACCGGCGGCGCCGGGGAGGTCGGGTTCCTGCCGGTGCCGGGCACCCCGCTCGTACGCCAGGTCGTCAAGGCCAACAGCGGCGGCTTCCAGGAGCTGGCGGGCGCCCAGGCGATTCCCCGGCTCGCCGCGTCGCTGGGCATCGACACCCCGCAGCAGCCCTATCCGGAGGTCGCGGCCGCCCTGCTGACCCGTGCCGCCGCCGAGTACGGCGAGGACGAGCGGTTGACCGAGCTGCTACGGAGTTACGCGCAGCGGCTCGCCACCGGGCTCGCCTCCCTGACGGCCGTGCTCGACCCCGGGCTGATCGTGCTGGCCGGCGGGCTGATCTCGGCCGGCGGCGAACGGCTGCGCGCGCTGATCCAGTCCGAACTCGCCGAGCTGGCGGCCTCCCGGCCCCCGCTCGTCCTCGCCGAGACCGTCCGTCTGCCGGTCCTGCGCGGCGCCCTGGAACGGGCTCTCGCGGACACCCGCGACGAGGTGTTCGACACCTCCCGCCCCTGACCTCCCGATCGCACCCCCGTCCCTCTGTTGCCTCTCCTTCACCCCGTCCAAGGAGCTTCGCCATGCGCAGAAACAGCCTCACCACCGCAGCCGTCGCGGTCGCCGCGATATCCGTCCTCGCCACCGCGTGTACCGGCCAGTCGCAGAGCGGCGCCTCGGACGACCCGAACGCGAAGACCACCATCAACTTCTGGCACGGCTGGAGCGCCCCGTCCGAGGTCAAGGCGGTCCAGGACAACGTGGACCGGTTCGAGAAGGCCCACCCGAACATCAAGGTGAACGTCGTCGGCAACATCAACGACGACAAGCTCAACCAGGCCCTGCGCGCCGGGGGTTCGAACGGCCCGGACGTCGTCTCCTCGTTCACCACCTCGAACGTCGGCAAGTTCTGCTCGTCCGGGGCGTTCGCGGACCTGACGCCGTTCATCGAGAAGTCGAAGCTGGACCTGGAGAAGACCTTCCCGAAGGTGCTCCTGGACTACACGCAGTTCGAGGGCAAGCGCTGCTCACTGCCGCTGCTCGCCGACGCGTACGGGCTCTACTACAACAAGGACGCGTTCGAGAAGGCCGGCATCGCCGCACCGCCGAAGACCCTCTCCGAGTTCGCCGCCGACGCCAAGAAGCTCACCGTCACCAAGGGCGACAGCTACCAGCAGCTCGGCTTCATGCCGACCTTCCACGGCTACGAGTCGGTCGCCGACCACTACCTGGGCTCCTGGGACCACACGTACTTCGACAAGGACGGCAAGTCGAACATCGCGAAGGACCCGGCCTTCGCCGAGATGTTCACTTACCAGAAGAAGCTGGTCGAGGACCTCGGCGGCTACGACAAGCTGGAGAAGTACCGCGGCTCCTTCGGTGACGAGTGGGGCGCGAAGCACCCGTTCCAGACCGGCCAGGTCGCCATGCAGATGGACGGCGAGTGGCGGCTCGGGATGGCCGAGGAGGCGGGGGCGGACTTCGAGATCGGGGTCGCGCCGATGCCCGTCGCCGACGACGAGGCCGACACCTACGGCAAGGGCTTCCTCTCCGGCACGATCATGGGAATCGCGCCCGCCAGCAAGAAGCAGAACGCCGCGTGGGAGCTGGTCAAGTTCATGACCAGCGACACGCAGGCGGTGGTCGACTTCGCCAACGGCATCAAGAACGTGCCCTCCACCTTCGCAGCGCTGAACTCGCCCGACCTGAAGTTCGACCCGCGCTTCAAGACCTTCCTGGACATCGCGCAGAACCCGCACTCCAACACCCCGGACGGGGCCGTCAACGGCTCGACGTACCAGCAGACCCTCCAGGACTTCGGCTACCAGTACGAGAAGGGCGCGGTGAAGGACCTCCAGGCCGGTCTGGAGAAGACCGCCGCGCAGATCGACACCGACATCGCCAAGGCCAAGTAACCAGCGATGACCACCTACACACTCCGCTCCAAGCGCCGCAGGTCGGCGCTGCGCACGCTGGCGTTCCTGTCGCCCTGGCTGATCGGCTTCTGCTTCTTCTTCGCGTATCCGATGGTCTCGACCGTCTACTTCTCCTTCACGAAGTACGACGGGTTCGGGGCGCCGGTCTTCAACGGGCTGTCGAACTGGAGTTACGTCTTCACCGACTACCCCATGTTCTGGCCGTCCCTGCGGAACACCCTCTGGCTGGTGATCGTCATGGTCACCTGCCGGGTGGTGTTCGGTCTCGGCGTCGGGCTGCTGATCACCCGGATCAAGACCGCCACCGGGCTCTTCCGCACCCTCTTCTACCTGCCCTACCTCGCGCCCCCGGTGGCCGCGACCCTCGCCTTCGTCTTCCTGCTCAACCCGGGGACAGGGCCGGTCAACTCGATCCTGGGCGACCTCGGGCTGCCGACGCCCGGCTGGTTCAACGACGCGACCTGGTCCAAGCCGGCGCTGACGATGCTCGCGGTCTGGGGCATCGGCGACCTGATGGTGATCTTCATGGCCGCGCTGCTGGACGTGCCCGCCGAGCAGTACGAGGCGGCCGAGCTGGACGGTGCCTCCGCCTGGCAGCGGTTCCGCTTCGTGACCCTGCCGAACATCTCGCCCATCGTGATGTTCGCCGTGGTCACCGGGGTCATCCAGGCGATGCAGTACTACACGCAGCCGCTGGTGGCGGGGAAGGTGGCCTCCGGCATCATCGGCGGCTCCGGGCAGTCCTTCGAGCCCGGCTATCCCGACAAGTCGACCCTGACGCTCCCCCAGCTCGTCTACAACCTCGGCTTCCAGCGCTTCGACTACGGCTCCGCCTGCGTCGTCGCCCTGGTCCTGTTCGCCCTGGCCATGGCCTTCACCGCGCTGCTGATGCGGGGCCGCAACAACCTCGTCCAGGCCGGTGACTGACTCATGACCCAGCTGCTCGACACGCCCGGCACCACGACCGGGACCGCCCGAACCTCCCGTACGGCCGCCGAACGGACCGCCCGCCGCAAGGCGCTGCTGCGGTGGATCGCGGTGCACTCGCTCGGCGTCGCCGCCGCGCTCTTCTTCGTCCTCCCGCTGGTCTTCGTGGCTCTGACCTCGCTCATGAGCGACCAGCAGGCGCTGACCCGCGACCTCACCCCCGACACCTGGGAGTGGGAGAACTACCGGCGGGTCTTCGACACCCCCGGCTTCCTCACCTGGTGGCGCAACACCCTGCTCTACGCCGGAGCCGGCACCGTGCTGACCGTGGTGTCCTCGGTGCCCGTCGCCTACGCGCTCGCGAAGTTCCGCTTCAGGGGCCGCAAGCTGTCGCTGATGCTGGTCGTCTCGATGATGATGCTGCCGCCGCAGGTCGTGATCATCCCGATGTACCTGTTCTGGGCCAAGCAGATGGACCTCTCCGGGACGCTCTGGCCGCTGATCATCCCGATGGCCTTCGGTGACGCCTTCTCCATCTTCCTGCTGCGCCAGTTCCTGCTGACCATCCCGGACGAGTACCTGGACGCGGCGCGGATCGACGGCTGCGGCGAACTGCGCACCCTGCTGCGGGTGGTGCTGCCGATGGCGAAGCCGGGCATCGCCGCCATCGCACTGTTCCAGTTCTTCGCCGCCTGGAACGACTACTTCGGGCCGCAGATCTACGCCTCCGAGAACCCGGCCGCCTGGACGCTCAGTTACGGCCTGGAGTCCTTCAAGGGCGCGCACCACACCGACTGGAACCTGACCATGGCCGCGACCGTTCTGGTCATGGCCCCCGTGATCGCCGTCTTCTTCTTCGCCCAGAAGGCATTCGTCGAGGGCGTCACACTGACCGGAGTGAAGGGCTGAAATGAAGCTCGCAGTAGTGGGTGGCGGGTCCACCTACACCCCCGAACTGATCGACGGGTTCGCCCGCCTGAGGGACACCCTGCCGATCGAGGAACTCGTGCTCGTCGACCCGGCGGCCGACCGCCTCGACCTCGTGGGCGGCCTCGCCCGGCGGATCTTCGCCAAGCAGGGCCACCCCGGCACCATCACCACCACCTCCGACCTGGACGCCGGGGTGGAGGGCGCCGACGCGGTCCTGCTCCAGCTGCGCGTCGGCGGACAGGCCGCGCGCAACCAGGACGAGACCTGGCCGCTGGAGTGCGGCTGCGTCGGCCAGGAGACCACCGGCGCGGGCGGCCTCGCCAAGGCGCTGCGCACCGTGCCGGTCGTGCTGGACATCGCCGAGCGGGTCCGCCGCACCAACCCGGACGCCTGGATCATCGACTTCACCAACCCGGTGGGCATCGTCACCCGGGCGCTGCTCCAGGCCGGCCACAAGGCCGTCGGCCTCTGCAACGTGGCGATCGGCTTCCAGCGGAAGTTCGCGGCGCTGCTGGACGTCTCCCCCGCCGAGGTGCACCTCGACCACGTCGGGCTGAACCACCTCTCCTGGGAGCTGGGCGTGCGCCTCGGCGGCCCGGACGGCGAGAACGTACTGCCGCGGCTGCTGGCCGAGCACGGCGCGTCCATCGCCGCCGACCTGCACATGCCGCGCGAGATCGTGGACCGGCTCGGCGTGGTCCCGTCTTACTACCTGCGGTACTTCTACTCCCACGACGAGGTCGTCCGGGAGCTCGGCACCAAGCCGTCCCGGGCCGCCGAGGTCGCCGCGATGGAGAAGGAACTCCTCGCGATGTACGGCGACCCGAAGCTGGACGAGAAGCCGGCGCTGCTCGCCAAGCGCGGCGGCGCCTTCTACTCCGAGGCGGCCGTCGACCTGGCCTCCTCGCTGCTCGGCGGGGGCGCCCCCACCGTGCAGGTGGTCAACACCCGGAACAACGGCACGCTGCCCTTCCTCCCCGACGACGCGGTGATCGAGACCCAGGCCCGCGTCGACGGATCGGGCGCCGTCCCGCTCGCCGTACCGGCCCTGGACCCGCTGTACTCCGGGCTGATCGCCCAGGTCACCGCGTACGAGGACCTGGCGCTGAAGGCGGCCCTGCACGGCGGCCGGGACCGCGTCTTCAAGGCGCTGCTCGCGCACCCCCTGGTCGGACAGTACGAGTTGGCGGAGGGCCTCACGGACCGGCTGGTCGCGCACAACCGGGAGCACCTCGCGTGGGCATGAACGCTTCTGTCCTCGCCATCGACGCGGGCAACAGCAAGACCGACGTGGCACTGATCGGCGAGGACGGCACGGTCCTCGGCACGGCCCGGGGCGGCGGCTTCCAGCCTCCCGTCGTCGGGATTCCCGCCGCGCTGGACGTGCTCGCCGCCGCCGTGTCGGGGGCGTTCGCCTCGGCCGGTGAGCCGGTGTCGCCCGTCGCGCACGTGTCGGCCTGCCTCGCCAACGCCGACCTCCCCGTGGAGGAACTGGAGTTGACGGCCGCGCTGCACGCGCGCGGCTGGGCCCGGACGGTCGAGGTGCGCAACGACACCTTCGCCATCCTGCGCGCCGGGGTGGACGAGCCCCGGGGCGTCGCCGTGGTCTGCGGCGCCGGGATCAACTGCGTCGGCATGCTCCCGGACGGCCGCACCGCGCGCTTCCCCGCCATCGGCCGGATATCCGGCGACTGGGGCGGCGGTTCGGGGCTCGCCGAGGAGGCGCTCTGGTTCGCCGCGCGCGCCGAGGACGGCCGGGGCGAGCCGACCGAGCTGGCGCGTGCGCTCCCGGCGCACTTCGGGCTCGGTTCGATGTACGAGCTGATCGAGGCGCTGCACCGGGAGCGCATCCCGTACGAGCGCCGGCACGAGCTGACCCCGGTGCTCTTCGCGACGGGCTCGGCCGGTGACCCGGTGGCGCGCGCGGTGGTGGACCGGCTCGCCGAGGAGGTCGTCGCGATGGCCTCGGTGGCGCTGGACCGGCTGGGGCTCCTGGAGAGCCACGTTCCGGTGATTCTCGGCGGCAGCGTGCTGGCCGCGCGCCACCCGGACCTGGACGGCCGGATCGCCTCGCTGCTCGCGGCCCGCGCGCCCCGCGCCCGGATCAGCGTGGTGGCACAACCACCCGTGCTGGGGGCCGCGTTGCTGGGCCTGGACCACACGGGGGCGGCGCCCGAGGCGTACGCCAGGCTGCGCGCGCGGTACGCCTGAGGGTGCGCGGGAGGGCCCAGCGGCTGCTCCCCGGGGGCCGGCCGCCGGGCTTCGGTCCGTCAACTCCGGTACGACGGGGTAGCTGACGCCCCTCGCGTACGGGAACCGATCAGTTGTCCCGATCGTGTTCACACCGGGGGGAATCGGTCCGGTACGGGGCGGCCGTGGGACGGGGACGCAGGGTCGCCGGCACCGCGCGAAGGCCGCGCTCACGGCCGGCACGGCTCCCCCGCCGGTACGGGAAGACGCGGAGAGCGGTATGAGATCCAGGTATTCCTGGTGGATGCCGGTCCCTGCGGCCATACTTCAGGCCGGGCGCCACTCCTCCGATCGGCCGGGGGCGACGGCGCCGTCAGTGACCGAGGGGGAAGTCGAGTGACACACCCGCCGATCGGGGGCCCGCCGCGACAGCACGGAGCGGAGCGGGTGTCCGGCGTGCCCGCGCAGCGGCGCGGGACGGCGTCCACGCCGGTGGGGCGGCTGCGTGGCGCCGCGACGACCGAGCCGGGCCGGCTGCGGATCGTCACGGCCGTACTCGCGCTGCTCGTCGTGGCGTTCGGGGCGGTGACCGCCGTCGAAGCCACCGGGCGGGCCGCCGCGGCGGACGACGTGGTGAGCCGCAGCCAGCCGCTGAGTGCGGACGCGGCGGCCGTCTACCGCTCGCTCGCCGACGCGGACACGATGGCGGCGAGCGGCTTCCTCGCGGGCACCGAGGAACCTTCGAGCGTCCGCGCCCAGTACACGAAGGACATCGAGAACGCCTCCCGGCTGCTGGTGAAGGCGGCGGCGAACACGGAGTCCGGCACCTCCTCGGGCCGCGAGATCCGCACGATGAACGAACTCCTCCCGGTCTACACCGGCCTGGTCGAGCGGGCTCGCGCCAACAACCGCCTCGGGCTTCCGCTGGGCGGCGCCTACCTCCGGTACGCCAACCAGAAGATGAGCGGTGAACTCCTCCCCGCCGCGGAGCGGTTGTACGTGGCGGAGACGGGCCGGCTCGACACGGACCAGCGCGACGCCCGGCAGTGGCCGCTGGTCGCCCTCGCCGCCGGGTTCATGGCGCTGACCGTGCTGGCCTGGGCCCAGCGCCGCGACTACCGCCGGACCAACCGGGTCTTCAGCCCCGGGCTGCTCGCCGCGACCGCCGCGACCGCCGCCGTGCTGGTGTGGCTGTCCGTCGGCCAGACGCTGGCCAGGACCGAGCTGCACGACGCCATGGCGAACGGCCAGGCCTCGCTCGACGTGCTGAACGACGCCCGGATCGCCTCCCTCAAGGCGCGCGCCAACGAGAACCTCACCCTGGTCGCCCGGGGCGCGGTGCTCACCGCCGACGGCTCCGCCGACCAGTACCAGACCGACTACGCCTCGGACATGGACGCGCTCCGCAAGGAGCTGGGCGAGGCGGGGAAGCTGGCGGACGACGACCTCGGGAGCGCCCCGGTGGCGACCGCCGTCCGCAGCGTGACTGAGTGGCAGAAGCGCCACGCCGACGCCCGCGAGACCGACGACGGCGGGGACTACGAGGGCGCGCTCGCCCTGGTCATCGGGGCGAAGGACTCCACCGGCGAGTGCTTCTCGAAGGTGGACGCCGCCCTGGAGACGGCCCTGGCCCATGAGCAGGAGCAGTTCGACGCGGCGGCCGGGAAGGGCCGTGGCGCACTGGACGGGCTGCCGGTCGGGGCGGGGGTCCTGGCGTTGCTGGGAGCGGTCGCCGCGATCACGGGGACCGGCCGGAGACTCGGGGAGTACCGGTGAACGAGCGAGCACCAGGGCCGGTCGACGAGCCCGCGGAGGCAGGAGCGGAAGGAGGGACCCCGATGCCACGGACGCGGACCGGCAGGGGCAGCCTGCGTGGCTGGGGCGGGGTGACGGCCATGGCCGTGGCCTGCGTGCTCACCGCGCTGTTCGCCCTGCTGCCGCTCGGGCACGAGACCTCCGGCTCCTTCGCCGGCGGCTCCGGACCGGGCGCGGCCCCGGCCACCCAGGTGCGCGCCGACACCTGCGAGAAGCCGGAGGCGAGCCTGCCGCCGTCCCGGACCGACGGGCCGGGGGTGGAGCGGATCAAGGAGCGCGGCAAGCTCATCGCCGGGGTGGACCAGAACAGCTACCGCTGGGGTTACCGCAATCCGGCGACCGGGAAGCTGGAGGGCTTCGACATCGACCTCGTCCGGGCCATCGCCCGGGACATCCTCGGCGACTCCTCCAAGGTGGTGTTCCGTGCCATCCCGACCAGCCAGCGGATCGCGGCGCTGGAGAGCGGCCGGGTCGACGTGGTGGTGCGGACGATGACGGTCAACTGCGCGCGGCTGAAGCAGGTCGCGTTCTCCACCGCCTACTTCCAGGCGGGCCAGCAGGTGCTCGCCCCGGTGGCCTCGGACATCACCGGGTACAACGCCTCGCTGCGTGGGAAGCGGGTCTGCACCGCCGAGGGCTCCACCGCCTACGAGGCCCTGAAGAAGCAGTCGTACGGCGCGGCCTTCGAGGACGCGCACGACGGCACCGCCGAGGACGAGGACCGGCTGACCGTTCCCAGTCAGCTCGACTGCCTGGTACGGCTCCAGCTCGGCGAGGTGGACGCCGTGGTGACGGACAACGCGCTGGCGGCGGGCCAGGTGGCCCAGGACCCGACGGTGGAACTCAAGGGCGGCCCGTTCACCACCGAGTACTACGGTGTCGCCGCCAAGCTCGGCTCCGACGACCTGGTGGCCCGGGTCAACCAGGTGCTGGCGGACTACCGCAGCGGCGGCGCGGGGAGCCCGTGGATGCGCTCGTACCGCACGTGGCTGGAGGCCGGACTGCCCGGCATCACGGCGCCCCCGGCGCCCACGTACCGGAGCAACTGATCCCGCCGGCCCACGGGCCGTCGGGGAGAGCGGAGAGGTGAGCGATGGGCGTCGCGGGACCCTTTCCCGGCTACGCGGCAAGGCCCCCGGGACCGGTCATGGACCGGGACGAGGCGGACCGTGCGCTGGCCCGGCTCGGTGCGGAGCACGAGGCGATCGAGACCTCGCTCCTCGCCCTGCAGGACCACGCGGGCCGGCGTCTCCTGGAGGGTGCCGACCTGACCGGGGTGACCAAGGAGCGCTGGGCGACCACCGAGCGGTCG
>NZ_JBHWZJ010000238.1:0-11205 GCF_042728415.1 Streptomyces sp. NPDC060198
GCCCAGTAGTGCCGCATTCGTGATGCGCCCGCGACCAGGGACGGTCGCCGCCGCGGCGCGCCTGCGGCGGCGCCGCCGCACGGGACACCGGGCCCGAAAGACCCCCGAAGGGGTGGCTGTTCGCACAGACCCGGGAGTGTCCGGCGGATCGGGAACGGCCGGACGATCGGCGAGGGCCGGGGCGCCGTGTCCGGAGCGAAGCGGACGGAAAATCCGGGGCGGGGCGGGCCGGCCAGGCCCCGTCGTACCGCCTGCGGATGACGCCGACCCGCCGGTGTGCCGCCCCCGGCCGGCAGACCGGCCCGCCGGACGCCCATCGCGAGCTGTAATGCCCGAGTAACGGTGCCTCCCTAACGTCCGGGCTCCCCCGTACCGTCCCTGGAGGAGCACCCCCGATGCACCTGCCCCGATCGTCCCGGCGCAGATCCGCCGCGCTGGTGGCCGCCGCGCTCACCACCGCCGGTCTGCTGATCGGCCCCCCGGCCGCGGCTGCCACCGACGCCGCGCCGTCCCCGAAGGTCGACTCCGCCCTGCGAGACGCCGTCGACGGCGGTGGCGAGGCGACCTTCTTCGTCACGCTGAAGGACCAGGCGGACCTGTCCTCCGCCAAGAAGCAGAAGTCCCACGCGGGCCGTGCGAAGGCCGCGTACGGCGAGCTGCGCGCACACGCCGAGTCCAGCCAGAAGTCGCTCAACTCTTTCCTCGACAGGGAGAAGGTGAGCCACGAAGGCTACTGGATCGCCAACACCGTCAAGGTGACCGGTGACCAGGGCCTGATCGACCGGCTGGCGAAGCGCTCGGACGTCGCGAGCATCGTCAAGGAGCGGCACTACCGGCTCGACGACAGCGAGACCTCCGACGCGAAGATCACCACGTCGCGCACGAACCCCTCCGCCGCGGGCTCGTCGGCCGAGCGCGCCACGGACTCCTCCGCGAACGGTGACACCACCCCCGAGTGGGGCGTCGCCGACATCAACGCCGACGACGTGTGGAACCAGTACGACGACCGCGGCGAGGGCATCGTCATCGCCAGCGTCGACTCGGGCGTGCAGTACGACCACCCCGACCTGGTGGCCCAGTACCGGGGCAACAACGGCGACGGCACCTTCACGCACGACTACAACTTCTACGACCCGTCCGGGACCTGCGCCGCCGACGGCACCCCGTGCGACAACAACGGTCACGGCACCCACACCATGGGCACCATGGTCGGCAAGAACGGCATCGGCGTCGCGCCGAACGCCAAGTGGATCGCCGCCAAGGGCTGCGAGTCGAGCCAGTGTTCGGACGAGTACCTGCTCGCCGCCGGCCAGTGGATCCTCGCCCCGACCGACCACAACGGGCAGAACCCGCGCCCGGACCTGGCGCCGAACATCGTCAACAACTCCTGGGGCGGCGACGACACGACGTTCTACCAGGACATCGTCGAGGCCTGGAACTCCGCGGGCATCTTCGAGGCGTTCGCGGCCGGCAACGACGGTGACGGCACCACCTGCTCCACCGCGCACGCCCCCGGCTCCCAGGTGACCTCCTACGGCGTCGGCGCGTACGACTCCACCGGCACCATCGCCAAGTTCTCCGGTTTCGGCCCGTCGCTGGTCGACGGTTCGGCGAAGCCGAACATCTCGGCGCCGGGCGTGAACGTCGAGTCGACGTGGCCGGGTTCTTCGTACAACACGGAGAACGGCACCTCGATGGCCACCCCGCACGTCGCGGCCGCGGCCGCGCTGCTGTGGTCGGCGGCCCCGTCGCTGATCGGTGACATCCAGGGCACGCGTGACCTGCTCAACCAGGGCGCCCGTGACGTCGACGACACCCACTGCGGTGGCACCGCCGGCATGAACAACGTCTGGGGCGAGGGCAAGCTCGACATCCTCGCGTCCGTCGACAAGGCCCCGCACACCGCCGGCACCGTCAGCGGCACGGTCACCGACAAGGCCACCGGCGCCGCCCTCTCCGGCGTCGTCGTCAAGGCCACCAACGCCACCTACGGCACCCGCACGGTCACCACCGGCCCCGACGGCACCTACCGCCTGTCGCTCAACCCGGGCTCCTACGACTTCGCGCTCAGCGGCTACGGCTACGCGACCGCCCAGGTCACCGGGGTCGAGATCACCCAGAACCAGGCCCTGACGCAGGACCTCGCGCTCTCCGGCGTCGCCTCGCACAAGGTCACCGGCACCGTCCTGGACGTCACCGGCAAGGCCCTGCCCGGCGCGACCGTCGAGCTGACCGGCTCCCCGGTCCCCTCGGTGGTCACCAACGCCAAGGGCACGTACACGCTGCCGAAGGTCGCCGAGGGTGCCTACACCCTGACCGTGAAGCCGACCGTGCCGGTCCTGTGCAACGGCGTCTTCACCGGCTCCACCACCGTCGCCGCCGCCGACCTGACCAAGGACGTCCGGGTCCCGGCCCGCACCGACGCCACCGGCAACAGCTGCGCCCCGGCCGCCTACTCCTGGATCGCCGGTTCCAAGAAGGTCGCCCTGACCGGTGACGAGGACGCCACGACGATCTCGCTGCCCTTCCCGGTCAAGCTGTACGGGGTCTCGTACTCCACGACCTCCGTCACCACCGACGGCATGCTGAACTTCCTGGCGCCGCGCGTCGGTGACTACGCGAACACCGCGCTGCCGACCGACTACAACCCCAACGGCTTCATCGCCCCGCTCTGGGACGACCTGACGCTCGACAAGAAGTCGTCCGTCCAGACCGCCACCACCGGCACCAAGGGCAGCCGCACGTTCGCCGTCGTCTGGAACGACGCGGCCTACGCGAACGGCCCCACCGGGCGCGCCACCTTCGAGGCCGTCTTCGACGAGGCCACCGGCGCGGTGACCCTCCAGTACAAGTCGGTCGCGGACCTGGGTGCGGGTGCCACCGTCGGCATCCAGAACCAGGCCGGTACCGACGCCCTCCAGTACGCCTACGACCAGTCGGTCATCACCGCCGGTTCGGCGATCCGCTTCACGCAGGGAGCCAAGTGATGAGAAACCTCCACTCGCGGCGGGGCCTCCAGCTCGCCTCCGCCCTGGTCGCCGCCGGGCTCTGCCTGAGCGTCGCCCCGCAGGCCCTGGCCGCCGACGACAGCGACGGCGTCCTGAAGCTGACGGCCGCCCAGGCCCAGCGGCTGACCGCCGACGTCGCCGTCGACCCGTACGGTGACGCGGCCGAGAACCAGGTCAGCCCCCAGGCCGAGGACGCGCCCGCGTCCGGCGACAGCACGGACGCGACGCCCTCCGGCTCCGGTTCCTCGCTGGACGGCGCGTCCACCGACTCCGCCGCCCCGGTCACCTTCACCGGCACGTCCTCCCTGGAGGGCGTGCGGGGCATGGGCGCGACCGTGCCCGTCGGCAAGAACGGCGACTACGTCACCGTCCACGGCCGGGGCAACGTGCAGCTGCACTCCGCCGACGGCGAGTCCGTGTGGGAGCGCACCAACACCTCGTACTACGCGGACTGGCAGGTCAAGCCGCTGCGCCCGTGGCAGACCGAGCCGTTCCCGGTGCGGATCATGATGGGGTACAACGCGGTCTCGCCGTTCACCCCGTCCTCCGACTCCGGCTACGCCACGGGCGACCTGACCGGTGACGGCGTCGACGACGTCGTCTTCTCGGCGAGCGTCGGCATCGCGTCCTACCGCCCGTTCACCTCGCCCGGCTCGTCGCTGCCCAACGGCACGTTCGTGACGATCCTCGACGGCAAGACCGGCAGGACGGTGTGGTCGAAGCTGTACGACTACGCCACCATGGTCAAGATCGTCGACGGCACGCTGCTCGTCGCCGACTCGCCCCGGATGAACATGAACTCGCCGGCCGCAGACACGGCGAAGCTGTACGGCATCCGCTTCTCGGCGGCGGACGGCAAGCTGACCCCGTCGTCCACGTGGACGTACGACACCGGTGAGGCGGGGGACTCCGCCTGGGGCGACATCCAGGACCTCGGCAAGGGCAAGGTCGCCGTCTCCTGGGACCGCGCGATGACCAGCACGGTGGAGGGCCGGGGTCACACCCTCGCCCTGAACGTGGCGGACGGCTCGGTCACCTGGCAGACCGACAGCGTGCTCTACAGCCGCCAGCTGCGCGTCGACACCGGCCGCAAGCGGCTCGTCGCCGTCGAGCAGTCCGACGTCAACGACGCGGTGAAGTACGAGATCGCCGCGTACGACCTGAAGACCGGCAACCGCTCGACGCTGGACAGCCGGGTCAACGTGCTGCCCACCGCCCTGACGGTCGGTGACCTCACCGCCAAGGCGGGCGCCGAGTACGCGGTCGCCGAGTCCTCCCTGGACAACTACCTCCAGGTGAACGCCAACACCGTACGGGTGGTGAACGGCGACGCCCCCGGCAAGCTGCTCTGGTCGCAGACGACCAAGCGCGACGCCGACAACGTAAGCAACGGGCCGAGCGTCTGGCGTCTCCAGGTCGCCGACGGCAAGCTCGTCGTCGCGGGCGACGACGACCGCGAGATCACCGCGTCGCAGAACCCGGGCGGCGCACGCTTCGGCGCGACGACCGTGTACTCGGGCAAGGGTGCCGTCCTCTGGCAGAACAAGGGCCTCGCCGGCGCGCCGATGTACCAGGACGTCTTCAGCGACGCCGCGGGCACCCACGTCCGTGTCATCGACCAGAGCCAGAACATCCGTACGTTCAAGCTCGGCAACGGCAAGCAGCAGAGCATCACGCCGCTCCAGGCGGACATCTCCTTCGCGCAGACCACCGACGTGAACAAGGACGGCACGTCCGACGTGGTGATGGCCGGTTCGTCGGACGGCGTGTGGGCCTACTCCGGTCCCTCGCTCCTCTCCGGCAAGCCCGAGAAGCTGTGGCGGGCCACCGTCCCCGGCGCCGTGCACGACATGCGAAAGGGTGACGTCAACGGCGACGGCAAGGACGAGATCGTCGTCGCCGCGGACTCCGCCGTCGTCGTCCTCAACGCCAGGAGCGGCAAGACGCTGGCCACCATCGACAGCGACGGCCAGTTCGTCCACTCCGTCGAGCTCGCCGACCTCGACGGCGACGGCGAGCAGGACATCGTCGTCCCGACGAACACCCTGAACGCCTACTACGGCGACGGACACAAGATCTGGTCGTTCGCCGCGCCCGAGGACCTCGGCGACGTGGTCTTCTCCGACCCGTCGGTCCAGGACGGCAAGGTCTACACCTCGTACTCCAAGGCCGACTCGATCGAACTGGCCGACCCGGCGGCGCACGCGGTCGCGCTCAACGCCAGGACCGGCAGGACGAAGTGGAGCATCGCGCCGAAGGCCCCGGCCGTCTCGACCGACGGGGTCATCCACGCCGCGCTCACCTACCGGGGCACCTTCGCCTCCCCGGAGATCCCGTACGCGGACGGCCACGCGGTCGTCTACACCTGGGACATCCAGTCGCAGGCCGGCGTCGGTGCCACCGACTCCAGCGGCCCGCACACGTACATGGAGATCCGTGACGGCCGCACCGGCGAGGTCGTGCACTCTGCGACCATGGGCGGTCTGTGGACGCACGGCGGCTTCTTCACCGACGGTGGCAGCCTGTACCAGGCAGGCATCTCGACCTTCCGCAGGTTCTCCGGCGAGGGCACCGAGGACGCCCTGGCCTCGGTGATCGGCCAGACCTACAACGGCGCCTTCGCCACCGGGCCCGGCGGCCGGAAGCTGCTGCTCGCCGGCAGCGAGGGCTCCATCTCCGCCTACGCCGGGGACGCGGACTTCTTCGAGAGCGGCCAGTCCTTCCAGTCGACCCTCGGCGACGCCGACCTGATCGGCGCCCGCAACTTCCTCGCCACCGACCTCGACGGCGACGGCACCGACGAGGTGGTCTCGCTCCAGGGTGACGACTACGGTCTCGACCGGCTCGCCGAGGACCTCGGCGGCCGCTACCTGCTCGACGACAACGGCATCCACCAGGTCGCGACGTACAAGCTCTCCTGACCCACGGGCTGACACCCCGACGTGAAACGGACCCCCGGGCCTCGCCCGGGGGTCCCCCGCGTGTTCGATTACAGTGCATCCTGATGAACGCGCAACGACCGGACAGCACGACTTCCGCCGCGCCGTTGCTGCGCCTGCACCTGCTCGGCGGATTCCACGCCACCCGCGACGGCGGCCCCGAACTCGCCGACCGGTGGCCGCGCCCCGGAGCCCGCGCGCTGGTGAAGCTGCTCGCCGTCGTGCCCGGCCACCGTCTCCACCGCGAGGAGGCCATCGCCGTCTGCTGGCCCGACGCCGGTCCGAAGGCCGCCGCCGGCAGCCTGCGGGTCGCCCTGCACGCCGCCCGCCGCGCCCTGGAACCCGAACTCGCTCCGCGCGCCAGCTCCTCGTACCTGGTCTCCGACGGGGCGCTCCTCCATCTCGATCCGGCCACCGTGTGGATCGACGCCGACGAGGCCGAGGCCTCGGCCCGCACCGCCCTCGCCGACGGCGGGGTCGACCAACTGATGGCCGCGATCGAACGGTTCACCGGCGAGCTGCTGCCGGAGGACCGGTACGCGCGCTGGGCCGACGACCGGCGTGGCCGGCTCACCCTGCTCCGCGAGCAACTGCTGCTCCGGCTCGCGGGGCAGCACCTGGAGCGGGGCGCACCGGCCGATGCGGCGGCCGTCGCCGGACAGGTCCTCGCGGGCAGCCCCGCCGAGGAGCTGGCCCACCGCGTCCTCATCGAGGCCTGGCTGCGCCAGGGGCTGCGGCGCCGGGCCGTGCACCAGTACCACGTGTGCCGCGAGGCGCTCGACACCGAACTCGGCGTGCGTCCCGGGCCGGAGACGGAGCGTCTGCACCGGGCCGCGCTGGCCGCCGCCCCCGCGCCCGTACCCGCCACTCCCCTGCTCCCGGCCCCGCTGCGGGCGGCGGCCGCCCCGCCGTTGCGGGGCCGCGACGCGGTGCTCGACCGCCTCCTCGCGGCGGACGGGCCGCCCCTCACCCTGCTCACCGGTGAGGCGGGGGTGGGGAAGACCCGACTGGTGGGCGAGGTGGCGCGACGGGCCGCCTCGGCCGGTACGGCCGTGCTCTGGGGCGGCGGCCAGGACGCCGGGGGACACACGCCGTACGGGGCGTTCGCGGAGGCGCTCGACGGCTGGCTCGCCGAACACAGCGCGGCCGAGCGGGCCCGGGTCGGCTCCGAGTACCCCGAACTCGCCGCGTTCCTGCCGTCGCTCGGGCAGGTGGGGACGACCGGCGAGCGCAGCCCGGAGGAGGAGCGGGACCGGCTGTTCCGGGCCAGCACGGCGCTCCTCGGCGATCTGGCGGCGGTCCGCCCGGTGCTGGTGGTGCTCGACGACCTGCACAGCGCCGACTCCGGCTCGTACCAGCTCCTCGGCCATCTGGCCCGGCGGGCCGTGCAGCGGGGGACGCCGCTGCGCTTCCTGGCGACCTACCGCGAGGAGGAGCTTCCCGACGGCGACGCGCGCCGTTCGGTCGTGGCCTCACTGATGCGCCAGCGCCTCTGCGTGCGCGAGGAGTTGGGGCGCCTCGACAAGGAGGCGTGCCTCGCGGTGGTACGGGACGCGGGAGGCGGGCCGCCCCACGGCGGCGGGGCCCGCCGGGTGTGGGAACTCTCCCTCGGCAACCCGCTGTTCGCCCTCGAACTCGCCCGCGACCTGCCCCGCGGCGACATGGGCGACTACGCCCCCGAGGGCGTGCGGGACCTGGTGGCCGACCGGCTCGAACGGCTCGACACGGACGCGCGCCGCCTGGTCGAGGCGCTCTCGGTCGCCGGCGGTGACGCGGCCCTCTCGGAACTGCTCGACGTCGCCGAGCACGGGCTGAACCCGCAGGTGTCCGGCGCGGCGGCGGCCGACGCCCTGGAGCGCGCCATCGCCGCCTCGCTCGTCGAGGAACGACAGCTGGTGGTGGCCGGACGGCCCGAGGCCGGGGTCGCCTTCCGCCATCCGCTGGTCCGGCTGACCTGCTACGAGCAGGTGACCGTGGTCCGCCGCAGGCAGTTGCACGCCGCGTTCGCGCAGGCGGTCCAGCGGCGGCGCCCTGACGCCGTCGACACCCTCGCCTCCCACTTCGCGCGCGCCGACGACCCGCGCGCGGCCGAGTACCTGCGCCGGGCCGCCGAACGGGCCGCCGCCCTGTACGCCAACGACGCCGCCGACCGCTACTACCGCGACCTGGTGGCCCGCCTCGACGTCGACGCGGCCCGCGCCCGGCTCGCGCACGCCCATGTCCTGCGCAGGATGGGCCACTTCGAGCAGGCCGCCGACGCGGTACGGCTCGCCCTGACCGAGTTCGAGCGGCGCGGCGACCACGACGACGCGGTCCTCGCGGCGGCGCTGCTCGCCGAGACGCTCGCCAAGACGAGCGGCCCGGCCACCGGCCTGCGGACCCTGCGGGACCACCCGGTGACCGAGGACACCGCGCCGGAACCGGCCACCGGCCACTTCCTCGCCCTCTCCCTCATCCGCTGCGTCCAGGGCCGGTACATGGCCGGAGCCGAGGCCGCCCTCGACGCCCTGGCCGCCGCCCGGAACGTGCCGGGGACCCGCGGGCAAGGCCTGTCGGCCCGCGCGTTCGGTCTGCGGGCCGCCAACCTCGGCCTCGCCGGCCACCTCGACCAGGCGCGCGAAGCGGGCGACCGGGCCCTGGCACCGGCCGAGGCGTACGGCGACCCGACGCTGCTCGGGACGGTCCTGTCGACGCTGCGGGAGAACGCGCGGCGGGCCGGCCGGCTGCGCGAGGCCGTCGAGATCGGCAACCGCGCGCTCGGACTGGCCAAACAGTCCGGCGACCCGACGGCCGCCGCGTTCGAGAGGGGCAACCTCGCCGAACTGCGGCTGCTCCTGGAAGAGCCCGAACCGGCCCGCGCGCTCGCGGAACAGGCCGTGGCGGGTGCGGAGGCGTACGAGGCCTGGTGCCTTCCGTACGCCCTGGCCACGATGGCACGGGTACGGGCGTTCCTGGGCGACCCCGCGGAGTCCGCCGCCCTCCTGGACCGCGCCGGAGCCGCGGCCACCGCCCTCGGCGACCGCCAGGCCGAGTACGAGGTGCGCACCGCGCGCGCCGAATCCGCCCTGCGCGCACGCCGCCCCGACGACGCGCTGCGCGCCCTGGACGGCCACACCGGCGACGCCCCGGTCCTGGTGGCCTGGGCGGAACTCCTGTCGGGGCGCCCCGAGAGCGCGACGTGCCTGGCCCGCGCCGAGGTGACCCGGTCCGAGCGCACCGGGGAGCGCCTCGCCGAGGTGGAGGCCCGGATAGCCCTCGGCACCGCCCTCTCCCGGCTCGCCCAGGAGCGGGAGGGCGCCAGGGAGCTGGCCCGGGCCGAATCCCTGGCCAGGACCCTGCCGTACCCGGCGGGAGCCCGCAGGACCGAGCGGGCGCGGGCGTTGCTGCGCGAGGCGCCTCGCGGGTGACGCCGGACCCCACCAGGGCCGGGACGCGCGCGAGGCGCCGGCCCGGCCCGCGGGTGGGGCGGAGCCGCTACTTGTTCGGCTGACGCTTCCAGGGCCCCGTGATGGCGAGCATGATGCCGGGGGTCTGGATGTTCGCGAAGAGGGTCTTGCCGTCGGGCGAGAAGGTGACGCCGGTGAACTCGCTGTACACGGGCGCCTCGGCCGTGCCCTCGTTCAGGTCGTTGCGCGCGATGGGGTAGGTGGCCCCGCTGTCGGTCGCCCCGAAGAGGTGCTGGACGCCCTCGCCGTCCTCGGCGATGACCAGGCCGCCGTACGGCGAGACGGTGATGTTGTCCGGGCCGTCGAAGGCGCCGTCCTTCGTCGGGTCGGGGTTGACGCCGAGGAGCACCTTGAGGGTCAGGGTGCGGCGCTTGGTGTCGTAGAACCAGACCTGGCCGTCGTGCTGGACGGGGCTCTCCGCGCGGGCGAACGAGGAGACGACGTAGACGCCGCCGTCGCTCCACCACATGCCTTCGAGCTTGCGGGCGCGGGTGACCTCCGTGTCGGTGAACTGCTTGCGCACGGAGACGGTCTTCGCGTCGCGGTCCGGCACGTCGACCCAGTCGACGCCGTACACGGTGCCGATCTTGGTGGCGCGGGACAGGTCGTCCACGAAGGCGCCGTTCTTGTCGAAGGCCTTGAACGCCTGGAGGACACCCGCGTCGTCGGCGAGCGTGCGCAGCTTGCCGCGGCCGTGCTTGAAGCCCTGCGGCGGGACCCAGCGGTAGAAGAGTCCGTTCGGGGTGGCCGCGTCCTCGGTGAGGTAGGCGTGGCCGCGCTGCGGGTCGATGACGACCGCCTCGTGGGCGTACCGGCCGAAGGCCTTGACCGGGCGCGGGTCGCGGTTGGCGCGCCGGTCGTAGGGGTCGACCTCGAAGACGTAGCCGTGGTCCTTGAGAAGGCCGTTCTTGCCCGCCTTGTCCTCGGTCTCCTCGCAGGTCAGCCAGGTGCCCCACGGGGTCGCGCCGCCCGCGCAGTTGGTGGACGTACCGGCGATGCCGACCCACTCGGCGGTGTGGCCGCCCTGGCGGGTCTCCACGACGGTGCAGCCGCCCGCCGCGATCGGGTCGTAGACCAGGCCCTCGACGAGCGGGACGGGGCGCGCCCAGCCGTCGCGGGTACCGCTCAGCTCGTGGTTGTTGACCAGGAGGGTGACGCCGCGCGGGCCCTCGAAGGCGGCGGTGCCGTCGTGGTTGGAGGGAGTGGTCTCGCCCGACTCCAGCTTGGTGACACCGCTGTGCGTGATGATCCGGTACGAGAAGCCGGCGGGCAGCGCCAGGATGCCCTTCGGGTCGGCGATCAGCGGGCCGTAGCCGGGAGCCTTGGAGTGGCCGTGGCCGTCGTGGCCATGACCGTGGCCGTGCTCGTCGTGACCGCCGTGGCCGGGTCCGTCGTGCTCCGCGGCGAGGGCACCGGGCGCGGTGGCGAGGGTGGCGACCGCCCCGGTGAGGGCGATGCCGGCGCCGGCGACGGCGGACTGCTTGGTGAATTCCCTGCGCGTGAACGACATGACGGGCTCCTGTGCGGTGTCCGGTACGTTGGCGCGCCCACGGTCCCGGCTGCGGGCGAACTCCACATGAACCGAAGGCGACTTGTAGGCACACCCTTGCCGTGCAACGGACGCCTCGGCACACGGCGCAGGCTCGTCCGCGCCCCCGCTCCCCGGCAGCCCGTCCTCGCGACCGTCCCGGCGCCGGCTGCCGCGCGCAACGGCGCACGGCAGCCGGCGCCCCCTCAGGACCCCGCGCGGGGGCGGGCCGTGAAGGCCCCCGTGCGCGCGTCCATAGCCGGCGTATTGTGGCCGTGCAGCCC
>NZ_JBHWZJ010000239.1:0-11187 GCF_042728415.1 Streptomyces sp. NPDC060198
GCAATCCAGCCGCGGGGCGCCGCGTCGTTCGTCCGGGGCACGCCTCCGGGAGCGGGTCTCAGGGGGTGGAGGCGTGGGTGGAGACGTTCGCGCGGGGCGGGTCAGTGGTTGCGCGGGAAGCCCAGGTCGACGCCGGACGGGGCGTCGGCCGGATCCGGCCAGCGGGTGGTGACGACCTTGGCGCGGGTGTAGAAGCGCACCCCGTCGTT
Source organism: Streptomyces sp. NPDC060198 (assembly GCF_042728415.1). Classification (NCBI taxonomy): domain Bacteria; kingdom Bacillati; phylum Actinomycetota; class Actinomycetes; order Kitasatosporales; family Streptomycetaceae; genus Streptomyces; species Streptomyces sp. NPDC060198. The sequence continues at coordinate 210 of NZ_JBHWZJ010000239.1, forward strand.
GCCGTAGACGTGGTGGTCGCCGAAGAGGGAGTCCTTCCAGCCACCGAAGGAGTGGTACCCGACCGGGACCGGGATCGGTACGTTCACACCGACCATGCCGGCCTGGATCTCCAGCTGGAAGCGGCGGGCGACGCCGCCGTCGCGGGTGAAGATCGCGGTTCCGTTGCCGTAGGGCGAGGCGTTCATGAGGGCGACGCCCTCCTCGTACGTGTCGGCGCGCAGCACGACGAGCACCGGGCCGAAGATCTCGTCGCGGTAGGCGTCGGAGTCGGTGGAGACGCGGTCCAGCAGCGAGATGCCGATCCAGTGGCCGTCCTCGAAGCCCTCCACGGTGTGGCCGGTCCCGTCCAGGACGACCTCGGCGCCCTGCGCGGCGGCGCCGGTGACGTAGGAGGCGACCTTGTCGCGGTGGGCGGCGGTGATCAGCGGCCCCATCTCGGAGTCGGGGTCCGTTCCGGGGCCGATCTTGATCTTCTGCGCGCGGTCCTTGATGCGGGCGACCAGCTCGTCCCCGATCGCGCCGACCGCGACGACCGCCGAGATCGCCATGCAGCGCTCGCCGGCGGAGCCGTACGCGGCCGAGACCGCGGCGTCGGCGGCGGCGTCCAGATCGGCGTCGGGCAGCACCAGCATGTGGTTCTTCGCGCCGCCGAGCGCCTGTACGCGCTTGCCGTTGGCGGACGCCGTGGCGTGGACGTGGCGGGCGATCGGGGTGGAGCCGACGAAGGAGACGGCGGCCACGTCCGGGTGGGACAGCAGTGCGTCGACCGCGACCCTGTCGCCGTGCACGACGTTCAGCACGCCGTCCGGCAGCCCCGCCTCGGCGGCCAGTTCGGCCAGCAGCACCGCGGCGGACGGGTCCTTCTCGCTCGGCTTGAGGACGAAGGTGTTGCCGCAGGCGACGGCGAGCGGGAACATCCACATCGGCACCATGGCCGGGAAGTTGAACGGGGTGATCCCCGCGACGACGCCCAGCGGCTGCCGGATGGAGGCGACGTCCACCCCGCCGGACACCTGGGTGGACAGCTCCCCCTTGAGCTGGGTGGTGATCCCGCAGGCCAGCTCGACGATCTCCAGCCCCCGGGCCACCTCGCCGAGCGCGTCGGAGTGCACCTTGCCGTGCTCGGCGGTGATCAGGGCCGCGAGCTCGTCGCGGTGGGCGTCCAGCAGCGCGCGGTAGCGGAAGAGGACGGACGTGCGGGTCGAGAGCGAGGAGAGGCCCCAGGTCGCGAAGGCGGCCCTGGCCGCGGTGACCGCGGCGTCCACCTCCTCGGCGGAGGCGAGGGCGACGCGGGTGGTGACGGCTCCGGTCGCGGGGTCGGTGACCGGGCCGAACTCGCCCGACGTGCCCTCGACGGTCTTGCCACCGATCCAGTGGTGGACGGTCCTGGTCATGACGATCTCCTTCGGACTTCTCGGACTTCGGAGAGGACTTCTCGGACTTCGGATCGGACGTCCCGGACTTCGCATCGGACGTCCCGGACTTCGCATCGGACGTCCCGGACTTCGCATCGGACGTCGGGGACTTCGCATCGGAGACTTCGGATCGGACGTCAGAGACGACGGTGCCGGGTCGCCCGCCGGCGGTCGTACACCTCGCGGGCTTCCACGGCCGCCGGGCGGGTGGCCGTCTCGGCCACGGGCACATCCCACCACGCCTGAACCGCAGGCGGACCCGGCACTCCGCCCGGTGTCCGGCCCCCGGAGCGGCCGGACGGCGTGGCGAGCGTGACGTGGACGCAGACGGGGTGGTCGGCGGCCCGCGCCTCGGCGAGGGCGGCGCGGAGTTCGCCCACGGTACGGGCGCGCAGGGCCCGCATGCCGAGGGAGGCGGCGTTGGCGGCGAGGTCCAGCGGGAGCGGGTCGCCGGAGTACGGGCCGGTGGCGTCCCGGTGGCGGTAGTCGGTGCCGAAGCGCTCGCCGCCGACGGCCTCCGAGAGCCCGCCGATGGAGGCGTACCCGTGGTTGTCGAGCACCACGAGCTTGACCGGCAGCCGTTCCTGGACGGCCGTGACGATCTCGGTCGGGTTCATCAGGTACGTACCGTCGCCGACGAGGGCCCAGACCGGGCGGCCGGGGGCGGCGAGCTGGACGCCGATGGCCGCCGGGATCTCGTATCCCATGCAGGAGTAGCCGTACTCGACGTGGTACTGCCGGGGCGAGCGTGCCCGCCACAGCCGGTGCAGGTCGCCGGGGAGCGAGCCGGCCGCGTTGATGAGGACGTCGTCCTCGCCGACGAGGGCGTCGAGGAGGCCGAGGACCTGGGTCTGGGTGGGCGCCGCGTCGGGGTCGGGGGCCGCGAAGGCGGTGTCCACCCCGTCCTCCCAGCGGGCTTTCGCCGCCGTGTACGCGCTTCTGTGGCCGGGGTCGACCCGGTGGCCGTGGGCGGCGAGGGCGGCGGTGAGCGCTTCCAAGCCGGCACGGGCGTCCGCGACGAGCGGGAGGGCGGCCTGTTTGTGGGCGTCGAACCCGGTGACGTTGAGGTTGACGAACCGGGTCGCCGGATCGGGGAAGAGGGTGGCGGAGGCGGTGGTGAAGTCGGTCCAGCGGGTGCCGACGCCGATCACCAGGTCGGCCCCGCGGGCCAGTTCCTCGGCGGTGGCGGTGCCGGTGTGGCCGATGCCGCCGACGTCCTGCGGGTGGTCGTGGCGCAGGGTGCCCTTGCCCGCCTGGGTGGTGGCGACGGGGATGCCGGTGGAGGCGGCGAACGCGGCGAGGGCCTCCTCTGCGGCGCTGTGCCGCACCCCGCCCCCCGCGACGAGGAGCGGCCGGCGGGCGGCGCGCACCGCGTGGACGGCCCGGTCGAGTTCGTACGGGTCGGGGGCGGGCCGGCGCACGTGCCAGACCCGCTCGGCGAGGAACTCCTCGGGCCAGTCGTACGCCTCGGCCTGCACGTCCTGCGGCAGCGCGAGGGTGACCGCGCCGGTGGCGACCGGGTCGGTGAGCGTCCGTACGGCCTGGAGGGCGGCGGGGATCAGCGCTTCGGGGCGGGTGATCCGGTCGAAGTAGCGGGAGACCGGGCGCAGGCAGTCGTTGACCGACACGTCTCCGGCGTGCGGGAGTTCGAGCTGCTGGAGCACCGGGTCGGCGGGCCGGGTGGCGAAGGTGTCGCCCGGAAGGAGGAGGACGGGCAGCTGGTTGACGGTGGCGAGGGCCGCGCCGGTGACGAGGTTGGTGGCCCCGGGACCGATGGAGGTGGTGACGGCGTGGGCGGAGAGCCGGCCGGACTGCCGGGCGTAGCCGACCGCCGCGTGCACCATGGCCTGTTCGTTGCGGCCCTGGAGGAAGGGCATGCGGGGCGTGCGGGACGCCCCGGACGCGTCGGGGCTTCCGGAGCTCCCGGATTCCAGGAGCGCCTGGCCGATACCGGCGACGTTGCCGTGACCGAAGATGCCCCAGGTGGCGGCGATCAGGCGTTGCCGGTGTCCGTCGCGTTCGGTGTACTGCCGGGCGAGGAAGGCGATCAGGGCTTGCGCGGTGGTCAGACGGACGGTCACCTGCGGTCCTCCGGGGCGGCGTACAGCGGGAGCCGGGGATCGGCCGGACGGGCGTCCCAGGTGTCCCTGATCCAGGCGTGGTCGGGGTGGTCGCGGATCAGCCAGGCGCGTTCCTCGCCCGGTCCGGCCATCACGTTGAGGTAGTAGAGGGCTCCCTCGGGCGGCGCGATGGAGGGGCCGTGCCAGCCGTCGGGGACGAGGACCGCGTCACCACCGCGCACTTCGGCGAGCACGTCCGCGCCGCCTGGGCGGGAGGGGGAGACACGGTGGTAGCCGGGCCCGCCGCGCTCCAGTTCGAAGTAGTAGATCTCCTCCAGCACGGACTCCACGCCGGGCTCGGCCTCGTCGTGCTTGTGCGGCGGATAGGAGGACCAGTTGCCCGCCGGGGTGAGGACTTCGACGGCGATGAGCCGGTCGCAGGGGAAGGCGCCGGTGGCGGCGAAGTTGTTGACCTGCCGGGCACAGGTCCCGGAGCCCCGCAGTTCGACAGGTACCTCCGACGCGGGACCGTAGCGAGCGGGGAGCTGTCGCTCGCACTTCGCTCCTGCCAGGGCGAAGCGGCCCCCCGCGTCGGAGGAGATCTGTGCGGTGGCATCGCGCGGTAGGTACGCGAAGTCGGCCACCCCGCTGAACACGCTCTCACGGCCGGTGAGTTCAAAGATGTCACCTGCCGTGTGCACCGTACAGCCGCCGGTCAACGGCAGAACGATCCATTCGCTCTCCCCGGTGACGAGTGTGTGAACTCCACCCGGCGGCAGGTCGAGCACCCGAAGGCTCGAACGCTCCCATCGTGCCCGTTCCGGACCGATGTCCAGGGCGTACGGGGCGTCTTCGGGACCGCCCCTCAGGTGCAGGTGGCGGGGCCGGGGCGAGAGGGCGTCGTACGTCGTCATGGAGTCTCCCTACCCCCGCCGGGCCCTGGCGGCGCCGTTCGGCGGGGGTCTTGCGGGCCGGCGGTGCGCCGGAGCAGCCCGGCCGCCGTGTCGACGGCCCGCGCGACGTCCCCGTCCGGCGGGTAGAGCAGCGCCCGGCCCACCACGAGACCGCGCACGGTCGGCAGCCCCAGGGCGCCGCGCCATCGCTCGTACGCGCCGTCCAGATCGTCGCCGACCTCGCCGCCGAGGAGCACGGCGGGCAGGGTGGAGGTCTCCATCACCCGGGCCATGTCGGCGGGGCGCTCGGTGACCGGGACCTTCAGCCAGGTGTACGCGGACGATCCGGCGAGGCCCGAGGCGACGGCGATGGCGGTGGTGACGGCCGGGATGCTGAGGTCCGTACGGAGCCGGCCGTCCTCCCGGTGGCAGAGGAAGGGCTCCACGAACACGGGCAGCCGGTGGGCGGCCATCGCGTCGATGGTGCGGGCGGCGGTGTGCAGGGTGTCGAGGGAACCCGGGTCCTCGTGGTCGATGCGCAGCAGCAGCTTGCCCGCGTCGAACCCGCGCCGGGCGAGGTCGAGGGGGCGGAAGCCGGTGAAGCGGTCGTCCAGTTCGAAGGCGGCCCCCGCGAGACCGCCCCTGTTCAGCGAGCCCATGACGACCTTGTCCTCCAGGGCGCCGAGGAGCAGCAGGTCGTCCACGACGTCCGCGGTGGCGAGCACTCCGTCGACGCCGGGGCGGGAGAGGGCGAGGCAGAGCCGTTCGAGGAGTTCGAAACGGTGCGCCATGGCGAGGGCCCGGCCTCCGACGGCGAGCGCGCCGCGCGCGGGGTGGTCGGCGGCGATGACGAGCAGCTGTTCGCCGGGGCGTACGAGGGCCCTGCGGCGCCTGCGGGCGGCAGCCTCCTCGATGGCCTCCGGGTGCTCGGCACGCAGCGTCACGAGGTCGGCGAGCGAGGAGGCGGCGGGGCTCACGCGTCGGCCCCGGTGGGGAAAGTGGGGGCGGACGACGTCGCGAGCCCGGGTCCGGGTCGGTCCGGCCCGCCCGCTCCATGCGGTCCGCCCGGTCGGTCCGGTCCGTCCGGGAGCCCGGGTTCCGGTCCGTCCGGGAGCACGGGTTCCGGACCGTCCGGGAGCACGGGTTCCGGTCCGTCCGGGACCTCTCCGAGGGCGAGGGCGTGCTCCACCTCGGCCGGGAAGGGCATCGCGGACGAGCAGGCGAGGCGGGAGGCGACGATGGCCCCGGCCGCGTTGGCGTACCGCATCACGCGTTCGGTCTCCCATCCGGCGAGCAGCCCGTGGCAGAGTGCCCCGCCGAACGCGTCCCCCGCGCCGAGTCCGTTGACGACCCGCACGGGGAGCGGGGGCACTTCGGCGACCGTACCGTCGCGGTGCACGGCGAGCACCCCCTCGGGCCCCTGTTTGACGACGGCGAGTTCGACCCCGGCGTCGAGCAGGGCGCGGGCGGCGGCGTACGGCTCGTGCTCCCCGGTGGCGACGGCGCACTCCGCGAGGTTTCCGACGGCGACGGTGGCGAGCGCGAGGGCCTCCCGGTAGCGGCGGGGAGCCTCGGTGTCGGTGTCGCCGCCCGCCCAGAACATAGGCCGCCAGTCGAGGTCGAACACGGTGACCGGCCGCCGCTCCGGTGCGCCCGGCACCATGCCCGTACGGGGGCCGCCCGTACGCGCGGCGAGGGCGGCGAGGGTCGCGGTGCGGCTGGGTTCGGCGCTCAGGCCGGTGCCGGTGACCCAGAAGATCCGGGCGGCGCGCACCGCGTCCAGGTCGAGTTCGTCCGCGTGGATCTCCAGATCGGGCGCCTTGGGCAGGCGGTAGAAGTAGAGCGGGAAGTCGTCGGGCGGGAACAGCTCGCAGAAGGTGACCGGGGTCGGGTACGCGGCCACTTCGGTCGCCCACCGGTCGTCCACCCCGAACTCCCGCAGCTGTTCGCGCAGATACCCGCCGAAGGGGTCCCGTCCGGTGCGGGTGACGACGGCGGTCCGGAGTCCGAGCCGGGCACCGGCCACCGCCACGTTGGAGGGCGAGCCCCCGAGGAACTTGGCGAAGGTGTCGACCTGCGCGAGGGGCACTCCCGTCCGCAGCGGATAGATGTCCACACCGATGCGTCCCATGGTGATCAGGTCGTACGGCCGAGGCATACGTGTCCCTTCTCCCTGCCCGCCGGAGCGCGGGACGACGCGTCCGGGGCCCCGGACGCGGGCCCGCCCGGGGCGCGCCCCAGGCACCGCGGACCACAGGACAGCCCTACCCCGGAACACCCTCAACATTTGGCCGGGACATGCGGACGCGCCCTTGACTCCACCGGGACAGGGGCCGAGGGTGGCCGATATGACCCGTTCCGCACCCGTCCCCTCCCGCATCCGTATCGGCTCGGCGCCCGACTCCTGGGGCGTCTGGTTCCCGGACGATCCGCAGCAGGTGCCCTGGCAGCGCTTCCTGGACGAGGTCGCGGCGGCCGGGTACGAGTGGATCGAGCTGGGCCCGTACGGTTACCTGCCCACCGATCCCGCCCGGCTCGCCGACGAGACCCGCAGCAGAGGGCTCTCGGTCTCCGCCGGAACCGTGTTCACCGGGCTGCACCACGGGCCGGAGGTCTGGGAACGGACCTGGGAGCACGTCGCCGGGATCGCGGAGCTCACCCGGGCGATGGGCGCGGAACACCTCGTCGTCATCCCGTCGTTCTGGCGCGACGACAAGACCGGCGAGGTACGGGAGGACCGCACTCTCACCCCCGCGCAGTGGCGCGACCTCACCACCCAGACCGAGCGGCTCGGCCGGGAGGTGCGGGAGCGGTACGGGCTGCGGATCGTCGTCCACCCGCACGCCGACACCCACATCGACAGCGAGGAGAACGTCAACCGGTTCCTCGACGCCACCGACCCCGGCCTGGTTTCCCTCTGCCTGGACACGGGGCACTACGCCTACTGCGGCGGGGACAGCGTCGAACTGCTGCGGACGTACGGGGAGCGGATCGGGTACCTCCACCTGAAGCAGGTCGACCCCGAGGTGCTGGCGAAGGTGATCGCCGAGGAGCTGCCCTTCGGGCCGGCCGTCGCCCGGGGCGTGATGTGCGAACCGCCGCGCGGGGTCCCGGCACTGGAGCCGGTGCTCGAAGCGGCGCGGGCGATCGGCACCGACCTCTTCGCGATCGTCGAGCAGGACATGTACCCCTGCGCCCCCGACGCCCCGCTGCCGATCGCCCGCCGCACCCGCGCCTACCTCCGCTCCTGCGGCACCCCGCCGCCCAGCGCCGTGACGCCGTGACGGGGGTGGAGCGCGGCCCCTGCGCGTTCCACCCCGCCTCGCCCGTACGACCGGGCCGGCCGGCCGCTTACGTCATACCGACTGCGCCTGCTGCTCCGGCACGACGACCGGGGCCTTGGGGCCGCGTCGGTCCGCGACCAGCATCAGGGCGAGGCCGAACACGACCCAGCAGCCCAGCACGAGAGCGGGTGTACCGGCCCCGGTGCCGTCGAAGAACGCGTTGGCGCGCAGCAGGCTCCCGGAGGCCCCCGGCGGGAGGATCTGCCCGAGGGCGGCCCAGCCGCCGGGCAGCCAGTGGGCTCCGCTGCCGAGCCCGGAGAGCGGGTTGCCCAGGAGCATGACGACGGCGGCGCCGAGGCCGAACCCGGCCATGCCCATCAGCGCTTCGAGGCCGAGGAGGGTCATCACCAAGGCCGCCAGGCCCAGGGACATCCCGAGGCTGCTGAGCAGGTAGCCACCACTGAGGGAGCCGGTGCCGAACTGGAGGAAGGCGGTGACCGCGAATCCGGCCAGCAGGGCGAACCCGGCACCTCCGGTGAGGCGGCGGCGGAGTCCGGAGTGCCCCGGGAAGAGACGCGTGAGGAGCACGGCGGGAATCATGCCGCCGAAGATCATGGGGAAGGCCGCGGCGGCGAAGCCCGCGCCCTTCGGGTCGTCGGCGGAGAAGGGCTTGAGGTCGGTGACGGTGACCTCGGCATGCTGCTGTTGCGCGATCCCGTCGCCCATGGCGGTCACGGCCGCAGTGGGCTGCGATCCTCCGGCGGTGGCGGTGTAGACGGTGACGTGCCCGGGAGTCATCGCTATGCCGCCCATGACGTCGCGGTTCTCCATCGCCGACTTGAGGGCCGCCTCGTCGTCGTAGGTGGTGACGTTCCACTCGTCGCCGGAGAGAGCGCCCGTGACGGCCTTGGTCGCCTGCGCGGATCCGGTCACTCCTACGGGGAGTTCGTGGGGGCCGCTGTTCACCGAGGGCAGGGCGAAGGCGCAGAGCATGAGGATCACGACGGCGGCCAGGCCCACGACGACGACCAGGAGGTTGCGCGCCTGCCCGGCCGGTGCGGGCGGGGTGATGTGCTGGGTCATGGTGGATTTCCTCGCGGTTGGCCGGTGAGTGGACGCATGTCGGGCCGTCGTGGCGTGCGCGGCGGGGAGACATGCGGGGAGAGAGAAGCGGCGGGGAGACTTGCCGGGGGAAAGACATTGCGGGGGGAGAGAAGCAGCAGGAAAGCGGCGGGAAGAGGTTGACGGCGGAAAGCCGAGCACCTCACCGCTGGAGCCGTCGCCGGACGTACGCCCCCGCACGGCGGGGCGGCGGAAACGATGCGGGTGGGCGAGGACGCACGAGCCCTTCCTCAGCCTCACCCGAGGTCTTGATACAAGAATACAAGGTACATTGATGCGTGTGTCAAACGAAGAGCTCCACCCCGCCGTCCAGGTGCCGTCCGACCTGGTCGAGGCGGCCCTCCGGGCATCGCGGGCGCGCGGGTCTGCCGTCGCCGACGTGTCGATGCAGGCCATCGCGCATGAGGCGGGCATCTCCCGCAGCACCCTGCTGCGCCGCCTCGGTGGCGCACGGCACGCTCTCGACGAAGCGGTCCGGGCCGCCGGTGTCGACCCCGGCGGCCACAAACCCGTGCGCGAGCGCGCAGTGGAGGCGGGGGCCGCACTCATCAGCGACGACGGGCTGGCAGCGCTCTCCCTCGAACGCGTCGCCGCGGCGGCCGGCTGCTCGGTGCACAGCCTCTACGCCGCGTTCGGCGGCCGGGACGGGATGATGCAGGCCATCTTCGAGCGGTACGGCCCGTTCGTGAACATCGAAGAGGTCCTGGCCACCCGCCCCGGGGACCTGCGGAGCACCGTCCGCAGGATCTACACGCACCTCGCCGAGGTCGTCGGACAGGAACCCCGGGTGCTCCCCGCGATCCTCGCCGAAGTCCTCGCCCGCCCCGGGAACGACGCCGCAGAGGCCCTCGCGCGCCACATGGTCCCGCGCCTCTATTCGAGCATCGGCGAGTGGCTGGCCCTCGAGGTCGAGGCGGGCCGCATCCGCGACTTGCCACTCATCGCACTCATCCACCAGCTGTCGAGCCCCCTGCTCCTGCACCTCCTGCTCCGGCCGACCCTGGAACTCGTCCCCGACCTCGCGATCCCCTCCGTCGAGGAGATGTGCGACGCCTTCGCCGAGGCATTCGTGCACGCCGTGGGACTGCCGGAATCCTGACGCGCCGGGCGGGGGGCCATCCTCGCGGGCCACGTCGCTACGCGGGCAACAGGCCGGGGGTGCGGGCTGCGGCTGCCGCTGCCGCTGCGGCTACGGCTACGGCTACGGCTGCGGCTGCGGCTGCGGCTGCGGCTACGGCTGCGGCTACGGCTGCGGCTGCGGCTGCGGCTGCGGCTGCGGCTGCGGGCAACGGGCTGGGGGTGCGGACCGTGCGGGCTGGGGGTTGCGGGCCGGGGGTGCGGGCTGCGGCTGCCGCTGCCGCTGCGGCTACGGCTACGGCTACGGCTACGGCTACGGCTGCGGCTGCGGCTGCGGCTGCGGCTGCGGGCAACGGGCTGGGGGTGCGGACCGTGCGGGCTGGGGGTTGCGGGCCGGGGGTGCGGGCAACGGGCTGGGGTGCGGACCGTGCGGACCGGGGGCAACGGCCCGGGGGTGCGAACCGTGCGGCCCGGGGGTGCGAACCGTGCGGGCTGGGGCTGCGGGCAACAAGTGCGGGCCACGGGCTGCGGCTGCGGGCCGTGGGGTATGCAGCGAGCAGCGACCGCCCGTCTTCGCCCTACATGTACCGGTTGTGTACGGCGTGCGTCACAGATGCGCGACAACCCCCGGAAGCGGGCTCTCCCGGTCGTTCGACAGGTCACCACTGACTGATCGTCAACTGTCGCACCGCGGCGCCCCTCAGGCCCGAAACGCCACCGCGGTGCGGCGACGTACAGAGAGGCGACACTCGATGACGGACAGCACGCTCTGGTCCTACAAGGACATCGCCGCGCACATCCGGGTCCTGCCGGACACCGTGCGCTCGTACCGCAAAAGCGGCTTCCTGCCTGCCCCCGACCAGGTGCGGGACGGTCGGCCCTACTGGTACCCGGACACCGTCCGCCACTGGGTCGCTCTGCGCCCCGGCAACCGGAGCCGCACGCTCGCGAGTCGGGCGACCTGAGCGGATCGTGCGGCCCGGACCGTCCGGGCGGGCCGAGCGAGGGGCGCGAGCGGAGCCGGCCAGTGCGGCCGGGCGGGGGGGGGGGGGGGGCCCCCCCCCCCCCCCCCCGCGCCCCGAGCGGCCCCCCCCCGCCCCGCCCCCCGCCCCCGGCCGGGCGCGAT
>NZ_JBHWZJ010000240.1:0-11162 GCF_042728415.1 Streptomyces sp. NPDC060198
GCCGGACCCGTCACGGTCCTCGCACGCCCCCGGCGCCCGGGTGCCGCGGCCGGGCCGCGCGCCCGCCTGAGCGCGCGGTCCGGCCGGTGCCCGCCTGCTGCCCGGTGGCGGGCCGGGTCAGTCCTGGGCGCGCCTGCGGGCGAGGACGGTCGCTCCGGCGCCGAGCGCCAGCAGCAGGGCCGCGCCGCCGGCGATGAGCGGGGTGCTGGAGCTGCTGCCGGTCTCCGCGAGGTCGTCCCCGGAGACGGTGGCCGGGGTGTTGTCGGAGCCGGTCTGCGTCGTCACGTCGCCGCCGGAGCCGCCTGAGCTGCCGCTGCCGCCCGAGCTGTCGCTGCCGCCGTCCGTCGAGCCGGTGTCGCCCGAGGTGTCGCCGGTGGTGCCGGTGTCGCCCGTGGCGCCCTCGTCGGTCGTGCCGCCGTCCGTGGAACCGGTGTCGCCGGAGCCGCCCGAGGTGTCCCCCGCGCCGCCGTCGCCGGTCGTACCGCTGTCCGTGGCGCCGCCGTCGTCGGAGCCACCGTCACCGTAACCACCGTCGTCCGAACCGCCTTCGTCCGAACCGCCGTTGCCCGAACCACCGTGCCCGGAGCCGCCGTTGCCGGAGCCGCCGTGCCCCGAACCGCCGTGGCCGGAGCCCGGCGTGCTGCACTTGGCCTCCGCGAGGGTGAGCTCGCCCTTCACCTCGGCGACGTTGAGCGCGGCCGGGTTGAGGGAGACGCGCAGGCGAAGTGCCGTCGCGGCCGCGGTCTTCGAGGTGGTGCTGGTCTTCGACAGGTCCAGGGTCACGTTGCCGACACCGGGGATGTCGACCTCCGTGCGGCCACCCGAGGTGAGCGTGATCCGCTTGCCGAGGACCGTCACCCGGCCGAGGACGTTCGAGGACGCGACCGGCTTCTCGCCGACCTCGCAGACGGCCTTGGAGGTGACTTCCTCGACCTCGACGAGCGAGAGGAGCGGCAGACCGGGAACCTGCACCCGGGCCTTGACCAGATTGCTGTGCCCTTCCGCGCGGCGCTCGTCGACCGTGGCACCCGAGGTCGCGACGTCGGCCCGCAGCACCTGGACCGGGCCCCTGTCCACGCCGTCCAGCCGCACGGAGAGCGCGGTCTTCTCGGCACTCCTGGGGGCCTGGACCTCGTTGAGCGTGGCCTTGAGCGGCACGTCGACGGTCTTGTCCAGGAGCGAGACGTCGAGCGCCGTCCGGAGCACGACCGCGCTCGCGCTGCCCTCGCCCTTCGTCGCCGGGGCTGCGGCCTGCGCGGGGAACGCGGCGAACAGGGCGACGGGAGCGGCGGCGACCGCCAGGGCGGCGAGACGGAAGGTGTTGCTGTTCAAGATGGTGGAACCCCCACAAGAGACATGGAGCCACCGGCGCCGTCCAATGGGGGACATCGCGTGCGCCGGTGACCTCGACTCCGTGAATCTTTACGCACAGAGGGTGAACTGGCGGACACCTGACGCCAGTTCACCCCAAAGGGTGGTTTTAGTGTGCGTATTCGAATCTCGCGGCACGTACGTTCCTCGGACTCACCCGTTTCACCGAACAGCGGTTGCCGACAGTGGCCTTGAGGGGCGGCATCGAGCAACTCCAACGAGAGGACGGCCGGATCGTCACCGCCTGTCAACACGGCGCTTCCGGCACGCTCCCGGGGACCGCACGCCGCGCCGGGGATGTCGGCAGGCGAGCCGGTCCGAACATTGCCGCAATCCTGACAAGCGCCCGGGCCCTGCCACTGACAGGCTTCGGCCATGATCGAGGCCCCAGCCGTGACCTACCGCCCCGCCCACCACCGCGCCCTGTTCCTCGGCGGTCTGACCGCCATCGCGCTCGCCGCCCTCGCGATCGCGGGAGTGGGGGCCGGGGTGGCCCACGGGACCGGGTGGCGGATGTCCGGCCCTGCGGCCGGGGCGGCAGCCGTCACGGCGGCCCTGCTCGCGGTGGCGGGTCTCCTGACCCTGCGCGCCGCGGCACCGGCGGTGCGCGCCGATGCCCACGGGCTGTGCCACCGGCAGCTGTCGAGGAACCGGAGTGTGCCGTGGCCGGAGGTCGCGGTGCTGCGCGTCCACCGGCCGTACCCGCACTCCCGGCGCCCGGGACGGAGCCGCCTGAGCGTGGTGCTCCGCGACGGGGGAGAACACTTCCTGCCCCTCCCTCCGCCGTCGTGGCGCGGGGTGACGCCCGCGAACGATCCGTCCGGAGAGGGCGAATTCGAGGCGCGGGTGGGCGCGTTGCGGGCGCTGCACCGCCGGTACGGCTCCCCCGACCCGGACCTCCCGTCCCTCGTCGTCCCGGAGACGGTGCCGTACAGCACGGTGCCCTTCATCTCCGCTCTGGTCGGCTGCCTGCTGCTCGTTCTCGGCCTGGGGACGGCCGTACTCGGGATTCCGCAAGCCCTGGCGTACGAGCGTGCGTGGAATCCACCCGTCCTCTGCGCCGCAGGGACGCCCGTCGAGAACCGGCTCGACTGCCTCGTCGTCGTCACGGGGGTGATCGAGGGCATCGAGGCGACCGGCGAACGGAAGCCCGCCTGGCTGTTCTTCACCGACGGGGGTCCGACCGTCGACATCTACGTCTCCTACGAAACGGCTCGGAGCTTCCGGGAGGGCGACCGGGTCGACGTGACCTACTGGCGCGGCGCGGTGGAACAGGTCGCGGGGGAGCACGCGCGCTGGCGCGAGGAAGCGATGTATCCGGGCGCGTTGGCGGCGCTGCTGGCCGGCTTCTGGCTCGCGGCCTGCTATCCGGTCGCCCAGATCGTCGTCCGGGTGCGTGTCCGCCGGACCCCCGGAGCCGTCGCGCTTCCGCTCGCCCTGCCGTTCGCGGGTGTGCTGGTGGCGACCGCCCTGTGGCTGCTGCCGCTCTGCGTCCTGCGCCGGCCGTACCCGCTCGGCTCCCCGACGACGGTCGCCTGGGCGATTGCGGGGACGGTGGTGACCGCGGGGCTCCTCGTCCTGGCCTTCCGCGCCACTCGCCCCGTGCCGCCCGGCGACACCGCGGAGCGGCACCGGGCCGATGCCGGGGCCGACGCCGGGGACGGGAACGGCGTTGCCGCCGAGGACGGCCGGGAGGACGTCTTCCTGCCCGCCTACTTCGTGGATTCCGTCGATTTCGACCCGTACCACTCCACCACCCACCTCGTCCTCGGCCCGGACGGCTCGCTCGCGGTCTCGCCGCACCCCGGCCCGGGAAGGTTCGGGGTGCGGCGGATTCCCACGGAGCGGCTCACCGTCCTGCGGGTACGCCGTGTCCAGGCCGGCGAGGCCAAGCGAGGGTTCCCCATCAGCTGGCAGGTCGCCGACCTCGATTACCAGGGTGAGCTGGTGCGCCTCAGAGCGTCGAGGACCACCCTGGACCGCGTGCTGCGGCCCCTGCGCCACACCTCCGCGACCTTCGCGGCGGCCCCCGGTGCCCCTGCCCGTACGCCACCCCCGTCCTGACCACCGGAAGGCCGGGCGCCAAGGCGCTCGCGGGCGATGTCGGCAAGGTCGCGCCCCCGGACTCTGCCGTACCCGCGACACGAGCGCCCGCCTGGCCGGTGACATGCTGTGTGCATGACCCCCGAACCTCGGCTGATCTTCCGTCCCGCGCTCGCGGGGGTACTGTCGCGCGTCGGGCTCGGGGGCGTCGTCGCCGAGGTGCACGCCGATGCCGACGGGGTGCGTTACCGGTCTCCGCGGCGGCGGGGGGACATCCCGTGGCAGGACGTCAGGGCGCTGCGCGTCCATGTGAGGCCCATGAGGAGCGAGGAACGCAGACGCGTCAGCCTGCTGCTGCGTGACGGGCGCGTCCGCTTCCTGCCCCAGCCTCGGAGCTACCTGACGACGGACCCGGAGTTCGACGCCGGGGTGGAGGCGCTGCGGGCGCTGCACCGCCGTCACGGAACGCCCGACGAGCCGGACCACCTCCACGTCATCGACCCGCGCACGGGAGGACACGGCCTCTTCAAGCCGCTCGCGCTGTGCGCGCTGCTGCTCGTGGTGGGCGCGGTGGTGGCGGCAGTCGCCGTGCCGAACACGCTCTCCTACCAACGTGCCTGGCGGTCCGCCGTCCCCTGTGCGGCGGGGACACCCGCCTACGGTCGGGCCGAGTGCCTGACCACCGTCCCGGGGGTGATCTCCCGCACCGTCGCCGACCACCAGGGCAAGACCGACGACAGCCGGCTGTACTTCTCCGGGAGCCGGCCACGCGAACGGATCCAGGTGCCCTACGACACAGCCGTCGCGTTCGCGCCGGGCGACCGGGTCGAGGTGACCTTCTGGCGCGGAACCCCGAGAGCGGTCGTCGGCACCCACGCGGCGTGGCAGGACCGCCCGGTCCCCGCCGGTCAGGTCCTGGCCTTCGCGGTGGGGTTGGTGCTCGCCGCCGGCTACCCCGCGGCCCTCGTCGTGGTGCGCGTGCGCGGACGCCGGCGTCCCGACGACGAGGTGCTGCCCTCGGCCCTCCCCTTCCTCGGCGTGCTGGTCGTGACGGCCCTGTGGCTGTTGCCGCTCTGCGTCCTGCACCCTGTGGACCTGGTCGGGTCGCCCCTGACGATCGGGTGGGCGGGGGCGGGTACGGCGGTGTCGCTGGTGCTCCTCGTACCGGCCTTCCGCGCCACCCGCGTACGGACTCCCGAGGACGTCGTACCGGCCGGCGCCACGGATGGCACGGACGACGCGGACGGGGAGGAGGTCTTCCTGTCCGGCCGCTTCCTGGAGGCCACCGAGTACAACCCGCACCACTTCGGCACCCACCTCGTGCTGGGCGGCGGTGACGCGCTCGCGGTCTCGCCGCACTCCGGTCCCGGACGGTTCGCGGTGAAGCGGGTCCCGGTGGAGCGGATCGCCGTCCTGCGGGTACGGCGGGTCCGGGGCGAGGACGGCGACGACGTCCCCGGCGACTGGCACGTGGCCGAGCTGGACGACGCGGGAAACCCCGTCCGCCTCGGGGCGGCGCCGGGGGACCTGGCCCGAGTCCTGCGCGCCCTGGGGCACGTGCCGTCCGCACCGGCCTCCGGAGTCCCGGTGCGCTGAGGGTGGCGCGCGAGGTCAGCCGGGCATCACCCGGCCGTTCAGCACCACATGGCGGGGGGCCGCCAGAACCCGTACGTCCGCGCGCGGGTCGTCGGGGTAGACGACCAGGTCGGCCGGGGCGCCCTCCTCCAGGGCGGGGCGGCCGAGCCAGCGCCTCGCTCCCCAGGTGGTGGCGGAGAGCGCGTCCAGGGGCGGGACACCGGCCCGGACCAGTTCGGCGACCTCGGCGGCGACCAGGCCGTGGGGCAGCGAGCCTCCCGCGTCCGTACCGACGAAGACCGGGATGCCGGCGTCGTACGCCGCGCGCACGGTGTCGTACCTGCGCGCGTGCAGTCGGCGCAGATGCGCCGACCAGCGCGGGAACTTGGCCTCGCCGCCGTCCGCCAGGTGCGGGAAGGTCGCGATGTTGACGAGGGTCGGCACGATCGCCACCCCGCGTTCGGCGAAGAGCGGAACGGTGTCCTCGGTGAGGCCCGTGGCGTGCTCGACGCAGTCGATGCCGGCCTCCACCAGATCGCGCAGCGAGTCCTCGGCGAAGCAGTGCGCGGTGACCCGGGCCCCGAGCCGGTGGGCTTCGGCGATGGCGGCCTCCACCTCGCCGCGCGGCCAGCAGGGGGTGAGGTCGCCCACCTCGCGGTCGATCCAGTCGCCGACCAGCTTCACCCAGCCGTCGCCCCGGCGTGCCTCGCGGGCGACGTACGCGACGAGGTCGCCGGGCTCGATCTCGTGGGCGTAGTTGCGGATGTAGCGGCGGGTCCTGGCGATGTGGCGGCCGGCCCTGATGATCTTCGGGAGGTCCTCCCGGTCGTCGGTCCAGCGGGTGTCCGAGGGCGATCCGGCGTCGCGGAGCAGCAGGGCGCCCGCCTCCCGGTCGGTGAGCGCCTGCTTCTCGCTGGTGGCGGCGTCGACCGGGCCGTGCCGGTCGAGTCCGACGTGGCAGTGCGCGTCCACCAGTCCGGGCAGAACCCAGCCCTCGACGGTGTCCGCCCGGTCCGCGCCGGGGGGCCGCTCGTAGGTGATCCGGCCGTCCACGCACCAGAGTTCGTCGCGCACCTCGTCCGGGCCGACGAGCACCCGTCCCCTCACCCGCAGCACGCGGCGGTCCCGGTCGCGGTGTTCGCGCTGGTCGCTGTGATCGCTCATGTGCGGCACTGTACGAGGCGGTCGGTACTCTCGGACCGAGCGCTGTTCGTACACAGGCCCGCATCTGTTCGTACAGAGGCCCGCAGAATGACTGACCGAACCGGAGAGAGCACCACCGTGACGCACCCCTTCCTCGACCTCGCCCCGCTCACCCCCGCACACTTCGCGGCCATCGAGAAGCGGGTGGCCGGTCTCCTCGCCACCGAGCAGGACGTGGTGATCATGCAGGGCGAGGCGCTGCTGCCCCTGGAGGGCTGCATCCGGGGCGCCGCCCGGCCCGGTACGACCGCGCTCAACGTCGTCACCGGCCCGTACGGCCAGACCTTCGGGAACTGGCTGCGCGACTGCGGCGCCGAGGTCGTCGACCTGGCGGTGCCGTTCCACACGGCGGTCACCGCCGAGCAGGTCGCCGCGGCCCTGGCCGAGCACCCGGAGATCGACTTCGTCTCGCTGGTGCACGCCGAGGCGGCGACCGGGAACACCAACCCGGTCGCGGAGATCGGTGAGGTCGTCCGGGCGCACGGTGCCCTCTTCATGCTGGACGCGGTGGCCTCGGTGGGGGCCGAGCCGCTGCTGCCGGACGCCTGGGGCGTGGACCTGTGCGTGATCGGCGCGCAGAAGGCGATGGGCGGCCCGGCGGGCGTCTCGGCCGTCTCGGTGAGCGCACGTGCCTGGGAGCGGATCGCCGCCAACCCGCAGGCGCCGCGACACTCCTACCTCTCCCTGCTGGACTGGAAGCAGCGCTGGATCGACGGTGGCCGCAAGGCGCTGCTGCACGCCCCGGCGCAGCTGGAGATGCTGGCGCTGGAGGCGTGCGTCGAGCGGATCGAGGCGGAGGGGCTGGAGGCCCTCATGGCCCGTCACTCCGCCGCTGCCGCTGCCACCCGGGCGGGTGCGCTCGCGCTCGGCGGTGGGCTGACGCCGTACGTCCACGAGGCGCCCGACGCCGCGCCCGTCGCCACGACGCTCCGCGTGCCGGACGGGGTGGACGCCTCGGAGCTGGTGGCGCGGGCGCTTCTCGCGGAGCCCTCGCTTCCGCTGATCGCGGGCGGCGGGGCGCTGTCGAAGGAGATGGTCCGGGTCAATCACTACGGGGTGGACGCCACGCGCGGAGCGGTCCTCGCCTCCCTCGCGGCCCTGGGATCGGCGCTGGCCGACGCGGGCCTGCGGGTCGATCTGGAAGCTGCCCGCAAGGCCGTCCAGGAAACCTGGCCGAGCGAATGAAGTGCCGGGCACGGCTCATTTCCGCCGTCCGGTGACAGAGGAATTCAATGAATGCGGGGAGCTACTTATTCATAAGTAGCTCCCCGCATTCTTGTGCCCGGACTCCTCATGCGTAAACACGTGAATCCAATAGGTGTCCGGACGAGCGGTACGGAGTGCCGGGCACAGGGGTCGAGAGGGTGTGACGGACTCCACACCGAGGCAATATGCCGGATATATTCGGCATGAATCACCACGAACCGCCCGCCCGACCGGTCGGACTCGCACTCGCGTGATAACACGCGCGCTCCCACCACCCAAGACTTTTCGCTGGTGCAATTCCGAAATTTGCTGGGTAAATTCCCTGACATGAGCGCCGCACCAGCAGACCTTGCCCGTGCCCGAATCGATTCCCCCCGCCCCGATGTGCCGCCCGCGCCGAGCACATTCGTCACCGTGGACGCGCCACGCGTCCAGGACGGGGCCTCGCTGTGGCGCATCGCCCGCGACTCCGAGGTCCTCGACCTCAACTCCTCGTACAGCTACCTGCTCTGGTGCCGTGACTTCGCGGCGACCTCGGTGGTCGCCCGGGACGAGCACGGCGAGCCGGTCGCCTTCGTGACCGGTTACGTCCGTCCGGACCGTCCGCAGACGCTCGTCGTCTGGCAGGTGGCGGTGGACGACGCCTACCGGGGGCGGGGACTGGCCGCCGGCCTGCTGGACGCGCTGACCGAACGAGTCGCCGCGGAAGGGGGTTTGATCGCGGTCGAGACGACCGTCACGCCCGACAACACCGCGTCGAACCGGCTCTTCACCTCGTACGCCGAACGCCACGACGTGGGACTGGAGCGCGAGGTCCTCTTCGGCGGGGAGCTGTTCCCCGAGGACGACCACCTCCCCGAAGTCCTGTACCGCATAGGGCCGTTCGGCAGCTGACGGCAGCAGCCCCCGCCCCGCCCGGCGCCCGCCGGGCGGTGTCCGGCAATGGGCGCCGCCCGCTCGACGGGAGTCGTCAGACACCGGGTCCGCCCCCGGCCGGGTCCGCCGCGCCACCGCCCCCGCCGCACACCCACAACCCCTCAGGAGACCGCCGTGACCATCACCCCGCCCGCCCTGAGCGTCTTCGAGACCCTGGAGTCCGAGGTCCGGAGCTACTGCCGGAGCTGGCCCGCCGTGTTCGACCACGCGCGGGGCGCCCGGCTCACCGACGAGGACGGCCACAGCTACCTCGACTTCTTCGCCGGTGCGGGATCGCTCAACTACGGCCACAACAACCCCGTGCTGAAACGGGCGTTGCTCGACTACATCGAGCGTGACGGCATCACCCACGGGCTGGACATGGCGACGACGGCGAAGCGCGCCTTCCTGGAGACCTTCCAGAACGTGATCCTGCGCCCGCGCGATCTGCCGTACAAGGTGATGTTCCCGGGCCCGACCGGTACCAACGCGGTCGAGGCCGCACTGAAGTTGGCGCGCAAGGTGAAGGGGCGCGAGTCCGTGGTCTCGTTCACCAACGCCTTCCACGGGATGTCGCTCGGCTCGCTCGCCGTCACCGGCAACGCGTTCAAGCGGGCCGGTGCGGGCATCCCGCTGGTGCACGGCACGCCGATGCCGTTCGACAACTACTTCGACGGCCAGGTCCCCGACTTCCTCTGGTTCGAGCGGCTGCTGGAGGACCAGGGCTCCGGGCTGAACAAGCCGGCCGCCGTGATCGTGGAGACCGTCCAGGGCGAGGGCGGCATCAACGTCGCCCGCGCCGAGTGGCTGCGCGCCCTCCAGGAGCTGTGCCACCGGCAGGACATGCTGCTGATCGTGGACGACATCCAGATGGGCTGCGGGCGTACCGGCGGCTTCTTCTCCTTCGAGGAGGCGGGCATCGTCCCGGACATCGTCACCCTGTCGAAGTCCATCAGCGGTTACGGACTGCCCATGTCCCTCTGCCTGTTCACCCCGGAGCTGGACGTCTGGGAGCCGGGCGAGCACAACGGCACCTTCCGCGGCAACAACCCCGCCTTCGTCACGGCCGCCGCCGCGCTCGACGCCTACTGGGCGGACGGCCACATGGAGCAGCAGACGAAGGCCCGCGGAGAGCAGGTGGAACAGGCCCTGCTCTCCCTCTGCGCCGAGGACACCACCGCTTCCTTCCGGGGCCGGGGCCTCGTGTGGGGAATCGAGTTCGCCGACCCGGCACGCGCCTCGGCGGTCACCTCGCGCGCCTTCGAGCTCGGGCTGCTGCTGGAGACCTCGGGCCCGCGGAGCGAGGTCGTCAAGCTGCTGCCGCCGCTGACCATCACCCCCGAAGAGCTGGACGAGGGGCTGCGCACGCTGGCCCGGTCCGTCCACGAAACAGCCGCCTGAGCGGCGCGTTTCCCCCTGAACTCCGTCCGCCCCGGCAGCTTTCGGGGCAGGCGGGAGCCGACAGTCACCGCAGAGAGAAAGGCACCACACCACCGTGATCGTCCGTTCGTTCCGCGACATCGAGAACACCGACCGGCACGTGAAGTCCGCCTCCGGCACCTGGGAGAGCAAGCGCATCGTGCTCGCCAAGGAGAAGGTCGGCTTCTCGCTCCACGAGACCGTCCTGTACGCGGGCACGGAGACGTCGATGTGGTACGCGAACCACATCGAGGCCGTCCTGTGCACGCAGGGGGAGGCCGAACTCACCAACGACGACACCGGTGAGAAGCACTGGATCACCCCCGGCACCATGTACCTGCTCAACGGCCACGAGCACCACACGCTCCGCCCGAAGACCGACTTCCACTGCGTCTGCGTCTTCAACCCTCCCGTCACCGGACGGGAGGACCACGACGAGAACGGCGTCTACCCGCTGCTGACCGAGGAGGCCTGAGCCATGACCACGTACGCGCGCACCGAACCGCACCCTCCGCGCACCGACCTCTATCCCTCGCGCGGCGCCGCCGAGACGATCACTCCCCGCCGGGACCCGGTCGTCTGGTCCGCTCCGGGCGCCCCGGGGCCCGTACCCGTACAGAGCCTCCTGACCTTCGAGCGGGACGGTTTCCTCGCCGTCGACCAGCTGCTCGCCCCGGACGAAGTGGGTTCCTACCAGGCCGAGATGGAGCGGCTGATCGCCGATCCGGCCGTCCGCGCGGACGAACGGTCCATCGTGGAGCCGCAGTCGGGGAAGGTGCGTTCCGTCTTCGAGGTGCACCGGATCAGCGAGGTGTTCGCCCGACTGGTCTCCGACGAGCGGCTGGTGGGCGCGGCCCGGCAGATCCTCGGCTCGGACGTGTACGTGCACCAGTCCCGGATCAACGTGAAGCCGGGCTTCGGGGCGTCGGGCTTCTACTGGCACTCGGACTTCGAGACCTGGCACGCGGAGGACGGACTGCCGAACATGCGGACCGTCTCCGTATCGGTCGCGCTGACCGAGAACCACGACACCAACGGCGGGCTGATGATCATGCCCGGTTCGCACCGGTCGTTCCTCGGCTGCGCGGGCGAGACGCCGAAGGACAACTACAAGAAGTCGCTCCAGATGCAGGACGCGGGCATCCCGTCCGACGAGGCGCTGACGGAGCTGGCCGGTGAGCACGGCATCAAGCTCTTCACCGGCAGGGCGGGTTCGGCGACCTGGTTCGACTGCAACGCCATGCACGGTTCGGGTGACAACATCACCCCGTTCCCGCGCAGCAACGTCTTCATCGTCTTCAACAGCGTGGAGAACGCGGCCGAGGAGCCCTTCGCGGCTCCGGTGCGGCGCCCGGAGTTCATCGGGGCCCGCGACTTCACACCGGTGCGGTAGGCGCGGAGCGCGGGCGGGGGCGGGACGGTTGCGGCCG
>NZ_JBHWZJ010000241.1:0-11120 GCF_042728415.1 Streptomyces sp. NPDC060198
GAGGAGTTCGGCTTCTCCACGCTGATGATCACTCTCGTCTTCGCGACCTACGCGGTCGGCGTCGTGGTGGCGCTGCTCAGCTGCGGGCACGTGTCGGACGCGATCGGGCGGCGACGCACCCTCCTGCCCGGCCTCGCACTCTCCATGGCCAGCTCGGTGATCTTCCTCGCCGCGTCCGAACTGGCGCTGCTGTTCCCCGCCCGTCTGCTCTCCGGCCTGTCGGCCGGACTCTTCACGGGCACGGCGACGGCGGCCATCGTCGACCTGGCGGGTTCCCGGAGTTCCGAGCGCGCCACGCTGGTGGCCACGGTCACCCAGATGGGCGGCCTCGGCAGCGGTCCCCTGATCGGCGGCCTGCTGGCCGAGTACGCGCCCGCACCCCTGCGGCTGCCCTACGCGCTCGACCTCGGGCTGCTCGTCCTCGCGTTCGCAGCCGTATGGGTCATGCCCGAGCCCGTCGCCGTCACCTCACGCCGACCACGTCCGCGAATCGCCCGGCCCCAGGTCCCCCGGCACATGCGCGGGGTCTTCCTGCGGGCGTCCATCGCGGGCTTCGCCGGATTCGCGGTGCTCGGTCTGTTCACCGCCGTCGTCCCCTCGTTCCTGCGCGAGCTCCTCGACGTGTCCAGCCCGACCGTGGCCGGGGTGGTGATCTGCGCGATCTTCTGCGCCTCGGGGGTCGGACAAGTGGTCCTGGTAGCGGCCTTCGGCCCGCGCTCCCTTCCCGTCGGGTGCGCGGGACTCATCCTCGGCATGCTCCTGCTCACCACAGGGTTCGCCACCGCGTCGTTCGGCCTCCTGCTCGCCGGCGGACTCGCTGCCGGAGCGGGCCAGGGCATGAGCTTTCGCGCGGGCCTCGCCGGCATCAACGCGGTGGCCCCCACCGACCGCAGAGGCGACCTGGCCTCCGTCTACTTCACCGTGCTGTACGTGGCGCTCGCGCTGCCGGTCGTCGGAGTGGGCCTCGCCGCCGACCTGTTCGGGCTGCGCACCGCGGGCATCGCGTTCGGCGTGGGCGTCGCACTGCTCGCCGCCTGGACGCTCTCCGCGGTCCTGCGCGCCGGCTCGGACGCGTGACCCAGGCAAGCGCGCGTCGGGACCGGTCGGATCATCCTGATCCTCCCGGCCCCTGCCCCGCTCTCTCCGGCAGGCGGCCGGCGGGTGATCAGAGGGTGGCGACCCGCAACGCGACGAGGACGGCGGCGATGACGGCGAGGCTGATCGCCGGAGGGGTTCCCTTGAAGTCCTTCACGCGCAGGTGGGTGGCTACAGCTCCGGCGAAGTACAGCGCCAGGCCCGTGGCGGCGGCGATTCCGAGGGGACCCCACCAGAGTCCGACGACGAGACCACCCGCACCGGCTATTTGAACGATCCCGAGAAACGGCAACATGCCGTAGGGCAGGCCGAGCGTGGTCATCTGATCGACCAGCCGCGTCGGGCGGGTGAACTTGGCCCAGGCAGAAGCGAGGAGCACCGCCGTCATGAGTGCGGCGACGACGGCAAGGGTGACGAACATGACGAGACCTCGATCGTTCGGCGGGTGGAGTGATCGTGCCGCAGGCACGTCCACGACGTCGTGACGTCGTGGATCCGTCTCCGACGGCGACTTCCGGGACGCGGAAGGTGCGAGGGAGAAACCGGATCCGGCTTCGCCACCGTCGGAGCGGTCTGCTGCACCTCTTCGACGTTAGACAGCCGACAGTTACCTGGAAGTACCCTTCACCCCGTGAGCCTCCGTCCCGGAACCGTCCTTCCCGCGGACTGCCCCGCCCGCCTGGCCATCGAGACCATCGCCGGCACATGGGCTGTCGTCACGCTCTCTTCGCGCTGAGCGACGGCCCCTGCGCCACGGCGAGCTGGTCGAACTGATCGGAGGCGTCCCGCGCAAGGTACTGACGCAGACACTGCGTCGGCTGGAGGACAGCGGTCCGGTCGAGCGGCGTGCGTACGCCGAAGCGCCTCCACGCGTGGAGTACGGCCTGACCGAGCTCGGACGCACCCTTGAGGAGCCCATCGGGAAGCTGACCGAATGGGCGAGATCCAACGGCGGCGCGATCGTCAGCTTCCGCGAGGCAGCTGAGGTGAAGGACGCCTGAAAGAACCGCCCGCGCGGGAGGCGGTTGATCCCGGGACGGCTCCTCGGCGTCCCACCGGGCCCGTCGGCGGCAATCCGCAGAGCCCTGTGTACGGGGCATTGCATCTTCGTGGCGGAACCCCGGATCCCGTCGACTTCCCCAGGTGCGCAGGGGCAACGTGATCACCGGAAACGATCACTCGGCGCTCCTGCGGCCGGCTCGGAGGAGCGAGGCGCGGGGCATCCGCACGGAGGCTTCGATGCCCACCCCCGCCAGACGCACCCTGCTCAAGTCCGCCGCTCTCGCTGTGGCCGCGTCCCCGCTCACCTGGGGAGCCGCTACCAGCGCCCGGGCCTCCGGCACGCCCGGCGAGGGCGCCGTCGACGCCGACCTGCACTGGCTGGAGAGAGCGACCCCCGCCGCTCACACCGGCCTGACCTGGGGCGTGCCCTGGGCCAGAGGCGTATGGACGGACAAGCGGCAGAAGTTCCGGCTCAGTACCGCCGACGGCACGGATGTCCCCGTGCAGAGCTGGGTCACCGGGTACTGGCCGGACGGCTCGGTGAAATGGACGGCGCACGCCCTCGCACCCGGCGCGAAGACCGCCGGAGCCTACACCTTGACGGCGGGCCGGCCCGCCGAGGCCGAGCGGCGGGTCACCGTGCGCTCCGGTGGGGGCCGGGTCACGGTGGACACCGGCGCGCTCACCGTACGGTTCGCCGCCAAGGGGTCGGACCACGTGGTCGAGGAGATCCGCCGGGGGCCGACGGTCGCGGCGAAGGACGGCAGGCTCGTCGCCCTGCGGCAAGGCAGCCTCCAAGCCGAGGAGCGGGGCGGGGCGGCGTACGAGGAGTTCGCCGGGCGCGTCACCATGATCGAGGTGGAACAGGACGGTCCGGTCAGGGCAGTGGTCCGCGTCGAGGGCGAGCACCGGCGAGGCAAGCGGGGCTGGCTGCCCTTCACCCTGCGGTTCGCGTTCTTCGCCGGAGCCGATTCGTTCCGCCTCGTGCACACCTTCGTCTGGAACGGGGAGCAGCAACCCGCCGAAGAGGAGGGGGACTTCCTCCGCGGCCTGGGGGTGCGCTTCACCGTGCCGCTCTCCGACGCCCCGTACAACCGGCACGTCCGGCTGGCCGACGCGGCCGGGGGCCTGCTCAGCGAGGCCGTCCAGGGCGTGACCGGGCTGCGCCGCGATCCGGGGGCGGCCGTGCGCGCCGCCCAGATCGCGGGGGAGGCGACGCCGGACGTCGGCACCTGGGACACCAGGGTCGCCGAACGGCTGGCGTACATCCCGCAATGGGGCGACTACACGCTGACCCAGCCGACCGCCGACGGTTACCAGGTCCGCAAGCGGACCAGCGCCGGCCACGGCTGGATACGCGCCGGAGCGGGCACCCGCGCCGGCGGACTCGGCTACGTCGGCGGAGCCACCGGCGGCGGACTCTCCTTCGGGCTCAGGGACTTCTGGCAGCGCCACCCCGTCCAGCTGGACATCAGGAACGCGCAGAGCGAAGCCGCCGACATCACCCTGTGGCTCTACTCGCCCGAAGCCGAGCCCCTGGACTTGCGCTTCTACCACGACGGCCTCGGCCAAGACACCTACGAGGAACAGTCCGACGGCGGACTGGAGATCACCTACGAGGACTACGAGCCCGGCTTCGGCACGCCCTACGGCATCGCCCGCACCAGCGAACTCTTCTTCTGGGCCAACGCCTCCACCCCGACGCCGAAACCCTCGCCGCCCAGGCCGCCGCGGTCGCCGCACCACCGCTGCTCACCGCGACCCCCGAACGCCTGCACTCCGCGGGAGTCTTCGGCGACTGGGCACCGGTGGACCGCACCGACCCCGCCCGCGCCACCCTGGAGAACCACCTCGACCAGCTCTTCGCCTACTACCGGGACCAGCGCGAACAGCAGCGCTGGTACGGGTTCTGGGACTACGGCGACGTCCAGCACACCTACGACAACGACCGGCACGTCTGGCGGTACGACATCGGGGGATACGCCTGGGACAACTCAGAGCTGGGGACGGACCTCTGGCTCTGGTACCACTTCCTGCGCACCGGCAGCGCCGAGGCGTTCCGGTTCGCCGAGGCGATGACCCGCCACACCGGCGAGGTGGACGTCTACCATCTCGGGAAGTGGGCCGGGCTCGGAACCCGCCACGGTGTCCAGCACTACTCGGACAGCGCGAAGCAGGCCCGTATCTCCACCGCCGCCAACCGCCGCTTCCTGTACTTCCTCACCGGCGACGAGCGGACCGGCGACCTGCTGAGCGAACTCGTGGACGTGGAGCTGACGTTCCTCGAAACCGATCCGCAGCGCAAGGTACGCACCGACGGGTACGAGCCAGGCGACCGGCACGCGCTCTCGATCGGTTTCGGGACCGACTGGGGCGCGATCTCGGCGGGCTGGCTGACCGAGTGGGAGCGCCGCGGCCCGCGCGCCGAGCAGGCGAAGCGGAAACTCCTCAACTCCCTGCGCACGATCGCGGCCCAGCCGAACGGCTTCTTCACCGGCGCCGGGCTGATGGACGCCGACACCGGCGCGTTCGCCGTCACCACCGACACCGCCGTCAGCGTCTCGCACCTCAACGCCGTCTTCGGGCTCGCCGAAACCAACAGCGAGTTGGTGTCCCTGATCGGCGACGAGATCCCCGAATTCGCCGAGGCCTGGCTGAACTACACCCGCTACTACAACGGGACGACGGCGGAGAAGACCGCGCTCACCGGATCCACGTGGAAGTCCGCGCTGCCTGCCGCGCACTCCCGCCTCACCGCGTACGCCGCCGCACGCACCGGCGACGGCCGGCTCGCCACCAGGGCCTGGAACGAGTTCTTCACCGGCTCGGACACCTACTTCCCGTCCAACGTATGGGAACCGGTGACCGTCCGCGTCCCCGCCGTGCTGCGCGAGACCGACGAGATCCCCTGGATCTCCACCAACTCCTCGGCGCAGTGGGCCCTTGCGGCCATCCAGAACCTGGCCCTGATCGGCGCCGGTATTCCCTCCGCCTGACCCGGCCCAGCCCACGTCCAGCCCCGTCCCCAGCACCGCGAGGAGCATTCCCATGACCACCACCCGCAGGGCGTTCGCCGCCCTGGCAGCCGGAACCGCACTCTCCGCCGCCCTGCCCGGCACCGCCCAGGCCCGTGTCCGGGACCCGGCGCCGAAGGGGCGTGAGGGCGCCTTGCTGGCCCGCGACGACTTCCGACACGGCCTGGACCAGTGGACCGTCGAACTGGAGAACGGCGGCAGCGTCACCGCACGCCGCGGCATCCTGGACATCGACACCCCGGCCGGTGCCACCGTCTGGTTCCGCCGACGCCTCAGCGGTCCGTACGCGCTGACCTACACCGCCACGGCGGTCTCGGCCGGCGGCGCCAACGACCGCGTCTCCGACCTCAACAACTTCTGGAACGCCACCGACACGCGCTCCCCGCGCGACGTCTTCGCCACCCGCCGCGACGGCACCCTCGCCGACTACGACCGGCTGACCACCTACTACGCGGGCTACGGCGCCAACTCCAACACGACCACCCGGCTGCGCCGTTACGTCGGCGAGGCCGGAGTGCGCCCGCTCGTGTACGACTACACCGAGCCGCTGCTCACGCCGAACCGGCCCAACCACGTGCGCATCGAGTCGGACGGCTCGGCGGTCCGTTGGTGGAACAACGGAACGCTGGTCTTCGACTACGTGGACCCGGAGCCCTACACGGCGGGCCACTTCGCCTTCCGCACGACCTGGAGCCACTTCCGGATCAGCGACTTCGAGGTGCGGCGGGCCCGCTGACGGCCCTCTCGGCGACGAGGGTCCGGAGCGGCGGTACCCGCCCGCCCCGGACCCTTGCGGGACAGTCTTCGTCCTACTCCGGCGCGTACGCCTCCACTTCGAGGATCCGCGAGTAGTCGGCGCTGTTGGAGGCGTGGACGAACACCCGGGCCGCGTCCGCGGTGACCGGGTCGAAAGTGGTGACGATCCGGTCGAGGGTGTTGCCCCGGTAGGACCCGACGGTCAGCCACTCACCGCCGGAACGCACCTGGACGTCGAAGTTCTTGATGCCCTGGAGCGCCGCCGGGCGGGCCGGGGTGCCGTACGTGACGGTCTCGATCCGTCCCAGCTCGACCGGCTCGGGCCACTCGACCGCGAGCCAGTCGGGGAAGACCCCCTTGTCGGCGTCGTTCCAGCCGTAGCCGGAACCCCAGTGGAGGTAGTCGCTGTCACCGTCCACCGCGGCGCAGGTCGTGAAGTTCCCGTGGGTCGAGGAAGCGGTCACCTTCCTGCCGTAAGCCAGGTCGACGCCCGGTCCTGGCAGGGGCGGGGCCTGGACGGTGAGCGGGACCACGACGCGCTGCCTGCCCGAGACCGCGGTCAGGTCGTAGGTGCCCGACGGCGTGCCCGGAGGCACCCGTACCCCCACCGAGCGTGTCACCGGCCGGTCGGGGTCGGCGGCCGGCAGATAGGTCGAGAACACCTGGTCCGAGAGGGTGATCGGTGCCTCGGCGGTCAGTGTCGCGTCGGCGAAGAGGGACGTCGTGCCGGTGTTGGTCATCGAGACGCTGAACTTGGTCGGCAGACAGGGTAGTTCGGACCCGGTGAGGCTTGCCGGCGAGGCCGAGAGCACCACGGGGTCCGTGGTCGACTTGACGGAGGGACGCCCGGTGGCCGGTGTCCCGGCAGCCGGCCGGGAGTCGGCGCGGGCCTCGTGGGCCGAGCCGCCCATGGTGAGGGTGCTCGCGGTGACGGCGACGAGGGCGACGGCGGTGACCGTGCGGACGCTCTTCACAGCTGTCTTCATGGCTCGCTCCTCAGGCCTGCTGGACGGCGGGGACGCCGTCCTCGACGGCCAGGACGGTCCGGCTGCTCACCGTGCCGTCCGGTACGGTGACCCGGTCGCAGACACGGTGGTCGGCCAGCCAGAGATCCGGGGTGATCTCGCAACTGACGTAACCGCGCTGGAAGTTGCCGAACTTCATGTGCGGGTTCTCGGCGAGGAGCGCCTGCCCCGTGGCGTCGAGGTCCTGCCCGTCCAGTCCGGACGTGATCGACGTGCCCACGAACTCGGTCGCCACCGCACGGGAGTCCGGGTCGTGGAAGTCGAGCGCCAGATCGCTCGCGACGCTGCGGTGCAGGTCGCCGGCGAGGCTGACGACGTTGCGGACCCCGCGGTCCGAGATGCCGCCGAGCAGCCGGTCGCGGGAGGCGCTGTACCCGTCCCAGGTGTCCATCGGCACGGCCACGTCCGGCCCGTACGTCGTATCGAGCAGGGTGATGGCAGTCTGGTGTCCGAGGACGTTCCAGCGGGCCCGCGAACCGCTGAGCCCGTCGAGCAGCCAGCGCTCCTGCGGGAAGCCGAGGATGGAACGCGCCGGGTCGGCGGTCGCGGCGTTCGGCGCCTTGGTACCGTCCCCGTTCGCCTGGTCGTCGCGGTACTGGCGGGTGTCGAGCATCGAGAACTCGGCGAGGCGGCCGTAGGAGAGCCGCCGGTACAACTGCATGTCAGGACCCTCGGGGAACTGCGGGGCGCGCAGCGGCATGTTCTCCCAGTACGCCCGGAACCCGTTGGCCCGGCGGATCAGGAAGTCGTCCGGACCGGTGCCGTCGGCGGCGAGGTTCGCCCAGTTGTTGACGACCTCGTGGTCGTCGAAGACCACGATCCACGGGGCGGAGTGGTGGGCGGCCTGGAGATCAGGGTCGAGCTTGTAATAGGCGTACCGCTGCCGGTAGTCGTCCAGGGTCACCGTCTGGCGGGTGTTGTGCTCGTCACCGTCTCCCGGGCGCACACCCCGGTCGATGCCGAACTCGTAGATGTAGTCCCCCAGGAACAGCACCACGTCGTGGCGGCGCGCCGCGAGGTCGCGATGGGCGGTGAACCAGCCCTCCCAGATGGCCTGGCAGGAAGCGAAGGCCAAGGAGAGGCGAGGCAGCAGTTGATGGGCGGCGGGTGCCGTCTTCGTACGCCCCACCGGACTGATGAACCCGCCGCAGCGGAACCGGTAGAAGTACTCGCGCCACGGCTGAAGGCCGCGGACGTCGACATGGGCGGTGTGGTTGAACTCCGGGGTCAGCTGGGCCGTGCCGCGCCGTACGATCCTGCGGAACCGCTCGTCGGAGGCTACCTCCCACTGCACGGGGTAGGTCCGCCGGTCCATTCCACTGAACGGGGCGAGGGGGTCGGGAGCCAGCCGGGTCCACAGGACTACCCCGTCGGGCAGCGGGTCACCCGAGGCGACACCCAGGGTGAAGGGATCGTCCTTGAGCCGGGCGGCTGGAGCGGCGGCGGCCTCACCCGCACTGGGCAGGGCACCGGAGAGAGCGAGGGCGGCAGCGGCGGCGGTGACGGTGACGAACCGTCGGCGTGTGGCTGCCGTGAGCGCCGGAGGTGGAGCGAGTCTGGAAGTCACCTCTCCACCACAACCGGGCGCCGTGAACACGGGGCGTCTCCCGGGAGACCGTCGACGGGCGATGAGCCGACTCCTTATTGTCAGGGACTCGACACGGGGGCGGGTCGCGCCCCGAGGAACGCCCCGGCAAGCCCCGGTCTGCGGACCGTCGGCCCTCGTGAACTATATGAACGCGCCGGTGCGCCCCGGCGAAGGACGCACCCGACGCGCCGTCATCTCTGCCCGGTTCCACGGGACCGTCCGGTACCGGACGCACGGGACACTTCCGTGCACCGTCGGCCTCGCGTCGGACCTCTCCGGACGCATGGACCGAGCGTCCCGGCCGAAGCCTGTCTGACGATTGATCACCTGGCGGGCGACTTCTGCTTCCTGCTCGTGGAACAGGGTGTCTCCGAGAAGTCCGCCCAGCCCAACTTGCCTCAGTTGTCGTCGAGTGTGCTCAGCGCACGCGCGAGGGCCTCGCCGTGTTCGTAGGAGCCACGAAGCAACGTCGCCCGTGATGAACCCTTGCGCGGTCGCTCCGCGTGCAGTTCGAGCTCGATTCCCATGACCCTCCGACGATTGCTGCACCACACCTTCGCAGGGATCATTCGTCAGAACGGACTCCGGTGGCGAAGGCTGTGGGGGAACGCGGCCCGTCAGGCGCCTTCGGCCTGTCAGGATTGCCCCTCACAGGGGGCTTACCTTCTCGTGCCTCTACCTTTACGGTCTTCGACCATGATCGTCGGATCGGTGGTGCCGCGGTCGATTCCGGCGGTTGGGGTCCGGGAGACGAGCGGGTGGGCGACGAGGGCAGGATTCGAACCTGCGTCCACCCGGGATCAGAGCCGGGCGCTCCTCCGCAGAGCTTCCTCGTCGCCACCGCGATCATTGTTCGGGGTGCCGTGTGGGTCAACTGATTTCAGGGGCGGACGGGCGCGGGGACTGCCGCTGGTCACGTCCACTCCTGAGCGGCAGCACGCTTTCCCTTGCCGGAGAAGACTCCTGCCGAACGGAGAGCGCTCGCCATGAGCGGGTCGGCGAGGGCGACTCCGTGGACCAGCTCGGGTGTCCGTCGGAAGCCGACGACCTCGGCCGTCGGCTTGGGGGCCGTCCAGGCACCGGCTATCGGGTCCACGCCATGCCGGGCGCACACTTCTTCGACGAGCGAACGCGGGCATTCCCTTGCACCCCGGAGCACCTCCCAGGGCAGAGGAAGGTCCGCCCAGACATAGGTGTCCGGGTGCAGCCCGCCGCCGCTCATACGGTGCCAGTACGCCACGTCGGCCGCCATCAGGCGGGGCACCTTGCCAGGACAAATGCGATCCAGGATCTCGTCCCGCCCGAGCTCGGTCAGCAGCGCGAACCAGTGAGCCCGGGCCGTGTTCCAGGCCTGTGCGGCCTGGTTCCACGTCGACGAGTCGTCGCCACGGCGCACGATCATCGTGTCGCGCTCCAGCGGATGTCGGTTCCAGGCGTCCTCGAGCATGCCGGCGATCTGGCGCAGGAAGCCGTTCCACCGAACCAGCAGTTGGGTGAGTTCCCGGTCGGACATGTGGGCCAGCACTTCAACCGTGGGGTGCACATGCGCCACCGCGTACCAACAGGTCCGCCCGGGATGATTCCTCAGGCGTTGGTACAGAGCTCCGGCGACCTCGTCGTGGACCTGACGCTGCCGACCGTTGGTGAAGGCGCTGCGCATGTAGCCGCGGGCCGTGGTGTAGGCGATGAAGGCCGCCGTGTCCAGGTCCGTGGCGAACAGCTCGTACGGCAGGACGTGAGCGAGGGCACCCTTGCCGGTGATGGTCACTTCGCGTCGACGCTGCTCGTGGACGAGCCGGGCCAGTTTGGCTTCCATCCGGCGCAGCAGCCGGAAACGCTTGTTGTACTGGCGCTTGGAGATCTCTCCGAGGCCCGCCGCCGTGCGGTCGGTCCGATCGAGGCGGTCCAAGCCGAAATCGTTCTGCCCGTACGAGCGGCCGATCTCCTCACCCGCTCGCCGGATCACCGCTTCGATCTGAGCCGGATCGTCGCCGGCGCTGTCCGGCAGGTCCGGCACGCTTACGAACAGGTCGGCCGCCCGGGAGAGTTGGCGCTGTGCGCCCACCGGACGGGCGAACTCCTCGCGCATGGAGGTATAGCCGTGCCAGAGGTTGCGCAGCGAGTGCTCAGCAGCCTTGGCGAGTACCGCCTCGGTCGCTGGGTCGAGGTCGGTTCCCCGGGCGGCGTACAGATCCTGAATGAGCCGGGCCGTATCTTCCGGACGCTTGCGGAGGGTGAGCGAGGCGTGCAGTTCACGGAGGAGCTGTTCGAACGAGGGCGACGGCATGAGTCTCACGCTGTCATCACCGGGGCCGGGGTCTCCACTGCTTATCCGCACGCCGAAGTCACGGAGCGGGCTCCGGTAGCGCAGGTCGGTGCGTACCCCTCGACAGCCGGAATTCGAACTCCGTGCTGCCTCGCTGTTCGCCGGTGCTCGCGCCCAGGAATACGACAGCTCCGGACCAAGTGCCCCGCACCAATGGGCACTGCCCGGAAAAGCACTCCTCGGAAAAGGCTCTCCGGCGATTCCTGGCGGGTGCGCGACGTCAGCTCCGACAGGCGGGCGGCCCCCCCCCCGCGCCCGGGGCCGCCGCCCCGTACCGCTCCCTCGTACCGCTC
>NZ_JBHWZJ010000242.1:0-11099 GCF_042728415.1 Streptomyces sp. NPDC060198
GCGGGAGAGGCGCCCTTCAGCGTGCCGCGAGGGCTGCCTCTCCCGCCGCCCTCATCGCGGCCAGTGGCGCCGGCGAGCGGCCCGTCATCTGCTCGACCTGGAGGACCGCTTGGTGGACCAGCAGGTCGAGACCGCCGACCACGGCCCCGCCCCGGTCCGCCCACGCGGTGGCGAGAGCGGTGGGCCAGGGCTCGTACAGCACGTCGAAGAGGGTGCCGGGCGCGGCGGGAACGGCTGCGGCGAGGGCGTCCGTGGTGCCGGCTGGAGTGGTCGCGACGACGAGCGGGGCGGCGAAGGCCTCGGCGGCGTCGGCCCAGTCGGCGACGGAGACCTCGACGCCGAGGCGGTCGCCCCAGCCGCGCATCTCGTCGGCCCGGGCACGGCTGCGCACATAGGTGGTGACCGGTCCCGCGCAGATCTGGGAGAGCGCGGCGAGCGCGGAGGAGGCGGTCGCGCCCGCACCGAGGACGGCGGCCGACTCCACCTTGTCGACGCCTCGCTCGCGCAGTGCCGCGACCATCCCGGGGATGTCGGTGTTGTCGCCGACCCGCCGGCCGTCCCTCGTGAACACGACCGTGTTGACGGCTTCGACGGAGGCCGCGGTGTCGCTGATCCCGTCGAGCAGCGGGATGACCGCCCGCTTGAGCGGCATGGTCAGCGACAGCCCGGCCCAGGTCGCGTCCAGGCCGGCGAAGAAGCCGGGGAGTCCCGCCTCGTCCACGTCGAAGCGGTCGTACGACCAGTGGTCGAGGCCGAGTTCGGCGTACGCGGCCCGGTGCAAGACCGGGGAGAGCGAGTGGGCGATCGGGGAGCCGAGGACCGCGGCGCGGCGGGGTCCCTCACTGGAGGCCATGGAGTTCCTTGAACTTCTCGTTGAGCGCTTCGTGCTCCTCCACCGTCTTGGTGAAGTCGGTCTTCTTTCCGTCGAGCGAGATGAAGAACATCCATCCGTCGGCGGTCGGGTTGAGGGTCGCGCTGATCGCCTCGTCCCCCGGGTTGCTGATCGGACCCGGCGGCAGGCCCGTGTGGTAGTAGGTGTTGTAGAGGTCCGGGTTGGTACGGATCTCGCTCGACCTGATCGTGATCTTGCTCTGGTTCTTCAGGTAGTTGAACGCAGAGTCGAATTCGAGCTTGCGGTTGGTGATCGTGTTGTCCGGCTGCAAGCGGTTGTAGACCACTTCGGCCATCTTGCGGAAGTCGTCGTGGGAGATGCCCTCCGCCTGGACGAGGCTGGCCACGGTCAGCACCTGCCAGGGGCCGTCCAGGTCGTACTTCTTGGCGGCGCCCGCGAGGTCGAGCTTGCCGTACTCCTCGTTGGCGCGGTCCACCATCCGCTTCAGAGCGTCCTCGGGCTTGGATCCCTTGGCCACCGGATAGGCAGCGGGGAAGAGGAAGCCCTCCAGCGGGTCCTTGAGATCAGAGTGGTTCGTCGCCCAGTCCGGCAGACCGAGGTCGGCGATCTTCTCCCGCGCGACCTTCTTGGTGGTGCCCTCGTCCACACCGATCCGCTGGTCGATCAGTTCGTAGATCTTGGCGTTCCGCGTGCCCTCCGGGATGATCAGCGCGTTCTGGCTCTTCGGGTCGAGCATCATCTTGACCGCGTTGGCCGCCGACATCTGCTTGTTGAGGAGGTAGACACCCGCCTGGATCGAGTTGCCCTTGGGGTTGGAGTTCTGCGCGGAGACGAAGGCGTCGACGGACTTGACGACGCCCTGCTTCTTCAGCTTGTTGGCGATGTCGTAGCCGAGCGCGTTCTTGGGGATCTCGACCTGGACCTGGGGGCCGGTACCCATCCCCTCGTAGTCCTCGGGGGCGCCGAACTGCTGCTTCCAGTAGCTGTACCCGAAGTAGGACACCCCGCCGAGGCCGCCGACGAGGACCAGCGACACGACGAGGCAGGCACAGCCGTTGCGGCTCTTCTTCTTGCCCTTGGTGCGGCCGCCGCGCCGGCCGGAGCGCGGGTCGTCGTCGTACTCGGAGTCGGCGCCGTCGTCCGGGTCGGAGTCCCGGTCCGTCTCGTCGGAGGAGTTCTTGCCGCGTCCGCCGCGGCTCCGGCGCTCCTCCGGTGTGTCGGAGCCGGTGAAGAAGGGGTGCGTCTCCTCCACCGGCTCGTCCGGGTCCCAGTCCGTCTGCGACGGGGGCTGGGCCTCGGGTTCCGGCGCGGTGCGGCGGCCGGGCGGCTGCGGCGGCGGGAAGGCCTCCGCGGTGGCGTACTGGTCGCCGGGGGCGCCGTAGTTCTCCGCCGGGTAGCCGTACGGGTCGTGGGGCTGGGCGCCGTACGGCATGGCGGGCTGCTGACCGGTGTCCCAGCCCTGGTCGTAGCCGGGCTGCTGCCCGTACTGCTGCTGTCCGTAGGGCTGCTGCTGCTCGTACTGCTGCTGCTCGTAGCCGCCCTGCGGCTGCTGGTACTGCTGGTGCTGCTGCTGCTGGTGTGGCTGCTGATGTCCGTAGGGATCCTGGGGATTGCCGTAACCCTGCTGCGGGTAGGACTGCTGCTGGGCATACGGGTCCTGGGCGTTGCCGTAGCCCTGTTGCTGCTGGGCGTACGGGTCCTGCGGGTAGGGCTGCTGCTGATGCTGCGGGGCGTAGGGATCCTGCGGATGGCCGCCGTAGGAATTCGGGTCCTGCGACGCTTCCTGGGCCGCCCAGCCTTGGTCCCCCTGGAGGGGATCCTCGGGATGCCACGGTTCGGGGCCTGCGCCCCGGCCATACTCAGTCATCGATCCCCTAGAGCCGCGAGACGCGCGTTGCCGTCTCTTCGCTTCGCCGTGCGGGCTGTTCGAACACCGCAGCATCGCGCGGAACGTTACCGTATCGCGATCACAGCACCACTTCGACGCCCTCGCCAGGTGCATGCCCTGACGCCCGTTCGGACTCCAGCGCGTTCTGCAGGATCACCACGGCGGCGGCCTGGTCGATGACGGACCGCCCCTTCTTGGACCGGACGCCCGAGGCGCGCAGCCCCTGGGTGGCCGTCACCGTGCTCATCCGCTCGTCCACCAGCCGTACCGGCAGCGGGTGGACCGCGCGGGCGAACACCTGGGCGAAAGCACGGATCTTCGCCGCGGCGGGCCCTTCACCGCCGCCCAGGGACCGGGGGAGGCCGATGACGACCTCGATCGGCTCGTACTCCTCGACGATCTGACCGAGCCGCCGGTGGGCGGCCGGGACGTCACGTCCCGGCACGGTCTCCACCGGCGTCGCCAGGATGCCGTCGGGGTCGCACGAGGCGACCCCGATCCGCGCGTCCCCGACGTCGATCGCGAGCCTGCGTCCGCGACGCATCGGGGCACTCTCCTCGGTCATGCGGTCTCGGTGACCTGGCGCTCGACGGCGGCGACGGCGTCACCGATGGCGTCGGGGTTCTGGCCGCCGCCCTGGGCGACGTCCGGCTTGCCGCCGCCACCGCCACCGAGGGTCTTGGCAGCCGTGCGCACCAGGTCGCCGGCCTTGAGACCGCGCTCGCGGGCGGCTTCGTTGGTGGCGATGACGGTGAGCGGGCGTCCGTTGGCGGTGGTGAAGAGGGCGACCACGGCGGGCCGGCCGCCCTGGATGCGACCGCGTACGTCGAGGACCAGGCGGCGCAGGTCGTCGGCGGAGGTGCCGTCCGGGACCTGACCGGTGACCAGGGCGACTCCGCGGACGTCCTTGGCGGACTCGACCAGCCCGGCGGCGGCCTGGAGGACCTTCTCCGCGCGGAACTTCTCGATCTCCTTCTCGGCGTCCTTCAGCTTGCCGAGCATGGCGGAGATCTTCTCCGGGAGCTCCTCGGAGCGGCCCTTGACCAGCTCCTGGAGCTGGGCGACGACCGTGTGCTCCCTGGCGAGGAAGTTGTAGGCGTCCACGCCGACCAGGGCCTCGATGCGGCGCACCCCGGACCCGATGGAGGACTCGCCGAGCAGCTTCACCAGGCCGAGCTGGGAGGTGTTGTGGACGTGGGTGCCGCCGCACAGTTCCTTGGAGAAGTCGCCGATGGTGACGACGCGGACCCGCTCGCCGTACTTCTCGCCGAATTCGGCGATGGCGCCCTGCTTCTTGGCCTCGTCGATGGACATGACCTCGGCCTGGACGTCGAGTTCCCGGGAGAGGACCTCGTTGATCTTCTGCTCGACGTCGGTGAGGACCGTGCCGGGAACGGCGGCGGGCGAACCGAAGTCGAAGCGGAAGCGGCCCGGGGAGTTCTCCGAGCCGGCCTGGGCGGCCGTCGGGCCGAGCGCGTCGCGCAGCGCCTGGTGGGTGAGGTGGGTGGCGGAGTGGGCGCGGGCGATGGCCCGGCGGCGGGTGATGTCGATGGTGGCGTAGGCGGAGGCGCCCACGGTCACCTCGCCGACCTGGACGACGCCCTTGTGGACGCTGACACCGGGGACCGGCTTCTGGACGTCGCGGACCTCCACGACGGCACCGCTGTCGAGGCGGATGCGGCCGGTGTCGGCGAGCTGGCCGCCGCCCTCGGCGTAGAACGGGGTGCGGTCCAGGACGACCTCCACCTCGTCGCCCTCGCTCGCGGCGGGCGAGGGCACGCCGTTGACGAGGAGACCGACGACGGTCGACTCGCCCGTGGTGGTGGTGTAACCGGTGAACTCCGTGGCACCGGCGGTGTCGGCGACCTCGCGGTAGGCGGAGAGGTCGGCGTGGCCGGTCTTCTTGGCGCGGGCGTCGGCCTTGGCCTTGTCGCGCTGTTCCTGCATGAGGCGGCGGAAGCCGTCCTCGTCGACGGCCAGGCCCTGCTCGGCGGCCATCTCCAGGGTCAGGTCGATCGGGAAGCCCCAGGTGTCGTGGAGCAGGAACGCCTTGTCGCCGGCGAGGACCTGGCCGCCGGCGGCCTTGGTCTCGGTGACGGCGGTCTCCAGGATGTTGGTGCCGCCCTTGAGGGCCTTCAGGAAGGCCGTCTCCTCGGCCAGCGCGACCGTCTCGATGCGCTTGCGGTCGGTCAGG
The DNA here is from genome assembly GCF_042728415.1 of Streptomyces sp. NPDC060198. Classification (NCBI taxonomy): domain Bacteria; kingdom Bacillati; phylum Actinomycetota; class Actinomycetes; order Kitasatosporales; family Streptomycetaceae; genus Streptomyces; species Streptomyces sp. NPDC060198. The sequence goes on from NZ_JBHWZJ010000242.1 coordinate 4,936, forward strand.
AGTTCCGGGTACTGCTGCCCCATCGTGTCGATGACGACGTCGATGAGGTCCTGCACGACGGCCCCGGTGGCGCCCATCAGGCGCATGTTGCGGATGGCGCGGCGCATGATGCGGCGCAGCACGTAGCCGCGGCCCTCGTTGCCCGGGGTGACGCCGTCACCGATGAGCATGACGGAGGTGCGCATGTGGTCGGCGACCACCCGCATGGAGACGTCCGTGGAGTGCGCGGCGCCGTAGCGGACGCCGGTGAGCTCGGTGGCCCGGTCCATGACGACGCGCAGGGTGTCGGTCTCGTACATGTTCTGCACGCCCTGCAGGATCATCGCGAGGCGTTCGAGGCCGAGACCGGTGTCGATGTTCTTGGACGGCAGGTCCCCGAGGATCGGGAAGTCCTCCTTGCCGTCGCCGGCGCCGCGCTCGAACTGCATGAAGACCAGGTTCCAGATCTCCACGTAGCGCTCGTCGTTGACGGCCGGGCCGCCCTCGACGCCGAACTCGGGGCCGCGGTCGTAGTTGATCTCGGAGCAGGGGCCGCAGGGTCCGGGGACGCCCATGGACCAGAAGTTGTCCTTCTTGCCGAGGCGCTGGATGCGCTCGGAGGGCACGCCGATCACGTCGCGCCAGATCGTCTCGGCCTCGTCGTCGTCGAGGTAGACGGTGATCCACAGCTTCTCCGGCTCCAGGCCGAAACCGCCGTCCGCCAGGGAGCCGGTGAGCAGCTCCCAGGCGTACGTGATGGCGCCTTCCTTGAAGTAGTCGCCGAAGGAGAAGTTGCCGCACATCTGGAAGAACGTGCCGTGCCGGGTCGTCTTGCCGACCTCTTCGATGTCCGGGGTACGGACACACTTCTGCACGCTGGTGGCGCGGGGGGCCGGCGGCTTGGCCTCACCGAGGAAGTACGGCTTGAAGGGCACCATGCCCGCGTTGACCAGCAGCAGAGTCGGGTCGTCCGCGATGAGCGACGCCGAGGGGACGACGGTGTGACCGCGCTCCTCGAAGAAGCTCAGCCAGCGACGGCGAATTTCGGCCGACTCCATCAGTGGTCCTCATTCCGGTTGTTCGAGTTGTAGGGGAGGGTGCGGTACAGGGGGGCCGCGTCCGAGCGGTGCGCGGGTCCGGCCGCGTCGACGGCCCGGTGGCGCCGTACGGGGAGTTCCGGGTCGACCGGTGCGTTCAGGCCCAGCGCTCCGCCGAGTTCGGCCTCGCGCCGGACCATGCCCTCGCGCACGTCGAGGGCGAAGTCCTTGATCCGGTGACCGGTCTCGATCGCCTTGTCCGCGGCCTGCGCCGCGAGGCTCTCGGGGCTGAGCTGCTTGATCTTGCGGTTCACCTTGGTGGTGGCCCACACGCCGGCGGCCGCGCCGGCGGTGAACCAGAAGGTTCGGCGGAACATCGCTGGTTCAGTCCTTCTGTCCGCGGGAGCTGCGCCCGTTCCGCTTCTTGCGGGCGGACGGCACGGTTCGTCCGACGACCACGGTACGGCGGGGGGCCTGGCTTTCACGCGCGGGCTCCGGTGCGCCCCTGCGGCCGAGTGCCTGGCGGACGCCGTAGCCGAAGGCCGCGACCTTCACCAGGGGGCCGCCGAAGGTCGACGCGACGGTGGTGGAGAGGGCGGAGGCGTTGGAGGTGACCTCCTGGACGTCCGACGCGATGGCGTCGACCTTGTCCAGCTGGGTCTGCGCGGAGCGTACGGTCGCGGAGGCGTCGGCGAGCAGCGGTACGGCCTGCTCGGTCACGTCCGCCACGAGCTTGGTGGTCGCCCTGAGCGTCTGGGCCAGCCTCACCAGCACCACGGCGAGGAACGAGACCAGGATCGCCCAGAAGACGGCCACCAGAATCCCGGCCACCTCTCCACCGGACACTGTGCACCGCTCCCTGCTTGTCGCTCGCCCCAGGGGGGCCTGTCACCGTCCGGACCGGCCGCGGCGCCCGGGCACCAACCCGCCGCCCCCGCCAGTCGTCGTATCGACGAGCCTATCGCGCCGGGCGTCACGCCCTGTACCGCATTACCCCGTGGCCGGGGCGGGTCTATGGACAAGTTTGTACGCAGCGCTTCCGGACCAGTACTCTGCGTGTTTCATGCGACGCCTTCCGGGCAGGTTCCCCGAACCCGACGATCAGGGCTCCGGGCACGCCCCCGGCCACAGCGGGCTGCCCGCGGAACTGAACACCTTCGTCGGACGCCACGACGATCTCGCCGCTCTCGGCGCACTGCTGGAGGAGAACCGGCTGGTCACCGTCGTCGGTGTGGCCGGCGTCGGCAAGACCCGCTGCGCGGTACGCCTCGCCTCGCTTCTGGAGAAACGGTACTCCCACGGGGTCGGGGTCGCCGACCTCGCCGACCTCGCCGGCCTGGGCGATCCCGACCTGCTGGGGCACGCGGTGGTCGACGCGCTGGGGCTGACCGACCACACCCGCAGACCGCCCAGGACGATCCTGCTGGAGCATCTCGCCGACCGTGAGGTGCTGCTGGTGCTCGACGGGTACGAGCAGCACGTCGGGGCATGCGCGGACCTGGTCCAGGAGCTGCTACGCCGGGCGCCGCGCCTGCGGGTTCTGGCGGCGGGCCGGCTCCCGTTGCGGGTGGACGGCGAGCGGCTCCATCCGCTCGCACCGATGGGCGACGAGGACGCCCTGGAGCTGTTCGCCGCCCGGGCGGGCGCGGTACGGCCCGGCTTCGCCCTCACCGGCGCGGTCCGGGAGACCGTACGGGAGCTGTGCCGGCGCCTCGACGGGATTCCGCTCGCCCTGGAGCTCGCCGCCGGACGGATGCGCGCGCTCGCGCCGGAACAGATCCTCCAGCGGCTGGACGACCGGTTCGGGCTCCTGACGGGCGGCAACCGGAGCGCCCCGCCGCGCCATCAGACGCTGCGGACGGCGATCGGCTGGAGCCACGAACTGTGCGCGCCCGCGGAGCGGCTGCTCTGGGCGCGGCTCTCGGTGTTCGCCGGACAGTTCGACCTGGAGGCCGCGGAGTACATCTGCGGCGGTCCGGACCTGCCGGCCGACACCGTGCTGGACGTGCTGGACGCGCTCCTCGCCCAGTCCGTGGTGCTGCGCGAGGACTCCCCCGCCGGCACCCGCTACCGGCTGCTGGACACGATCCGCGAGTACGGGGCCCAGTGGCTGTCGGCCACCGGGGACGCGGAGCGCCTGCGACGGCGGCACCGGGACTGGTTCCTGGGGCTCGCCACCTGGTGCGAGCTGGACTGGTTCTCCCCCCGGCAGGAGGTGGTGGCGGTCCGTGTCGAGTGCGAACTCCCCAATCTCCGCAGGGCGATGGAGTGCTCGATGGAGTCCTCGGACGAGGTCCACCTCGCGCAGTACCTGGCGGGAACCCTCTGGTACTTCTGGGTCGGCTGCGGGCGGCTGGCCGAAGGCCGGTACTGGCTGGAGCACGTGCTCGACGAGGAGACCTCCCACGATCCGTCACGACTGAAGGCGCAGTGGGTGCTCGGGTACGTGTCGGTCCTCCAGGGAGACGCCGTCGGCGCGATCTCCGCGCTCCAGGAATGCCGGGAGGGGGCGGAGCAGTCCGGGGACGACGCGGCGGCCGCGTACGCGGTGCACCGGACGGGCTGTCTGGCCCTCGTCACCGACGACGTGGCGCGCGCGGAGGAGTTGCTGCGGGACGCGCTCGCGCGCTACCGGGAGGTGGGCGAGCTCAACAGCAACGTCCTGATGGCCCAGGTGGAACTGGGCATGGCGCGGGTGTTCCGGGGAGATCTGGAGGACGCCGCGGCGAACTGCCGCGAAGTCGAGGAGATCTGCGACGACCACGGGGAGCGCTGGGTCCGGGCGTACGCGCTGTACGTCCTGGCCTTCGTGGCGCTGCGGCAGGGCCGCCCCGGGGCCTGCCGCCGGATGCTTCTGGAGGCCCTGGCCACCGGCCACCGCTTCCACGATCCGCTGGGCGGCGTGCTCTGCCTGGAGCTGCTGGCGCTGCTGACCGTCGTGGAGGGTGACGCGAGGGAGGCCGCCGTGCTCCAGGGGGCCGCATCGGCGATCTGGCCGTCCGTGGGGGTGCCGGTCTTCGGCTCGGTCCACTACGGCGCCCCGCGAGCGGAGTGCGCCGAGCGGGCGCGCGGGGAGCTGGGGGAGGCCGCCTACGGGGCCGCTCTGCGGACCGGGGCGCTGCTGGACCTCGACACCGTGGTCCGGCGTGCGCTGGCCGGCGGGAACCCGGATCGCACGGACGGTTCCCCTCCGCCGGAGGGGCGCCCCGCGGCGAGTGTCCCGGCACCCGGGGAAACGCGAAGGCCCGCCGCCTCCCGGATGACCGAGAGGGGCGGGCCCGAGCTCTGATGCGAGCGCTGCGCCTGGATCAGCGGGCGTAGTACTCGACGACGAGCTGCTCGTCGCAGATGACCGGGATTTCCTTGCGGTTCGGGTCCCGGTCCAGGCGGAAGGCCAGGGCCTTCAGGTTCACCTGGAGGTAGCGCGGGGTCTCACCGTCGGTGTCGTAACCACCCTCGCGGGCCACCTGGAAGGGGACCTTGGAGCGGCTGCGCTCGCGGACCTGGACGACGTCGTCGGGGCGCACGCGGAACGACGGCTTGTCGACCTTGCCACCGTTGACCTCGATGTGGCCGTGGACGACCATCTGACGGGCCTGGTAGATGGTGCGGGCGATGCCCGAACGCAGGACCAGGGCGTCGAGGCGGCGCTCCAGCTCGACGACCAGCGCCTCGCCGGTCTTGCCTTCGGCCTTCTTGGCGCGGTCGTAGGCGCGCGCCATCTGGCGCTCGCTGATGTCGTACTGCGCACGCAGGCGCTGCTTCTCCAGCAGACGGACCTTGTAGTCCGAGTTCTGCTTGCGGCCACGGCCGTGCTCGCCCGGCGGGTACGGACGCGCTTCGAAGTACTTGACAGCCTTGGGCGTCAGAGCGATGCCGAGGGCACGCGACTTCTTGACCTTGGGACGCGACTGGTTAGGCACGTTCTCCAGACCTCCGTTGTAGGGGTTTACCTCAGTGGGGAGATCGCGTGTCTCACCCTGGGAACACCACACACATCACGGACATCACGAAGCAGCGACGGCACGCACACGGGTGCCGTAAGCGACGGAAGGCCGATCTGATCGTGGTCAGCCGCGTCCCAGCGGGCTTGAAGATCGTCGGGCTGCCGTCAGCAACCCGAACGCACACGAACTCGTCTACAGACTACCTGCTCCGCGGAGCTCCTCGTACCGGGGGCGGGTGTGACCCCGGTCGGCGGGCCGCCTCACGCGCGCGAGGGGCCCGCGCGCGTCAGCGCTCGCGCGCCCCGGCGTCGCCGTCCGTGCGGCCGAGGCGCTCACGGACCCGGTCCGCCACGTCGGCGTACCGGGCCTCGGCGCCGTAGCGGGTGGGGGTGTAGTACCGACGGCCCCGGACCGCCTCGGGAGCGTACTCCTGGGCCGCGATGCCGCCGGGGACGTCGTGCGGGTAGACGTACCCCTGTGCGTGCCCCAGCTTGGCGGCGCCCGCGTAGTGACCGTCGCGCAGGTGCGCCGGGACCGGCCCCGCCATGCCCTTGCGGACGTCCTCGCGGGCGGCCATGATCGCCAGGGTCGCCGCGTTCGACTTGGGTGCGAGGGCCAGGGCGATGGTGGCGTGGCTGAGGGTGAGGGCGGCTTCGGGGAAGCCGATCAGGGCGACGGCCTGGGCGGCGGCGACCGCCGTCGGCAGTGCGGTCGGGTCGGCGAGACCGATGTCCTCGCTGGCGGAGATCATCAGCCGGCGGGCGATGAACCGGGGGTCCTCCCCCGCCTCGATCATGCGCGCCAGATAGTGCAGCGCCGCGTCCACGTCCGAGCCCCGGATCGACTTGATCAGGGCGCTCGCCACGTCGTAGTGCTGGTCGCCGTCCCGGTCGTACCGCACGGCGGCACGGTCGACCGTCTCCTCGACGGTCGAGAGGGTGATCTCCGCCTCGTGCTTGGCCAGGGCGGCCCCGGCGGCGGCCTCCAGCGCGGTGAGCGCGCGGCGGGCGTCACCCCCCGCGATGCGCAGCAGATGGTCCTCCGCATCCTCGGGGAGCGTCACCGCACCGCCGAGACCGCGTTCGTCGGTGAGGGAACGGCGCAGCAGGGCGCGCACGTCGTCCTCGGTGAGGGATTCCAGGGTGAGCAGCAGGGAGCGCGACAGCAGCGGCGAGATGATGGAGAAGTGGGGGTTCTCGGT
>NZ_JBHWZJ010000243.1:0-11078 GCF_042728415.1 Streptomyces sp. NPDC060198
GCTCCATGAGAGCAGCAGACAAGCGCGAGCGCGGGGGACGGAGAGGTTTGATCAAACAGGTGCCAGAAACGCTGAAACCTCGCTAGGGTGCCACCCCTCATTAACTGTCAGCTCAAACAGCGCAGACAGGTCCACCAGCATCGCTGCAGGCCACCACTCTCGATCGGGATGAATCCCCGGAGCGGCCCCGCCGTCAGCTGTCGTCGGACTTGAGAAATGCGCCAAGTCCGGTTCGCAGCTGCGGATGCAGAGTTCGCGTTACCGCACTGCCAACAGTCCACTCGGCGGCCGACTTCCCTGCCATGCGAAGCCCTTCCAGAGCAGCGACCGCATCCTCAGGCGTCCGGATTTTCTGCAGAATAGCGACGGCCACATCACGAACATGCCAGCGATTGTGATAGGTGCCGAGATGGGTGAGTCCACGAATCGCCTCGCGCAGGATGATCGGATCGTTCGTAACGTCCACAGCACGGCGAGCGAAGTTCGCAAGAGCGTCACACCTCCCGAAATCAAAAGCTCCCTCCAAGCGATTCGTGAACGCCTGGAAGACGCCAGTGAATCCTTCAGGGTTCTGCTCCCACCACCACTCCACGGAGCCCGACGGCAGACCACTAAGGGCCCAGGAGAAGTCCCCCATGTCCTCGTAATCACTGAAATCCAGTTCGTCTGCCCAGCGGACGAACTCGTCTAGGGCGGCTTCATCCGCGATTCGACCGGCCTTCAGTCGGGGGCGCAGACGCTCCGCCTTCTCCTCGGCGGTTTCCCATCGCCCGGACGGCGCCGGGGCGACCGCCGCTTCGATGGCAGCCAGCAACTCGGTCGCACTGCCGTGGCGCCGAGTGCGGTCCTGAGAGATCGCACGCTGAACCACGGACCTCAGGGGCCCGGCTGGCACGTCATCGTCCACCGGAGTGCTTCCCGTCAGGAGCGCCTGCATGATCTTGCCTGCGGAGTAGATGTCCGCACGCTCATCAACATGCTTCGCGTCCCTCCACTGCTCAGGAGCGACATAAAACCTAGTGCCCATGCCATCGAAGGTAGAAGTCAGGAGGCCACTCTCCTCCACCACTCGCGCGAATCCGAAATCAGCAATGGCCCAGACTCCCTCTGAAGTCCGCAGCACATTCGCTGGTTTGAGATCACGGTGGAGAACCCCCTCGCTGTGGATATACGCAAGACCAGCACAGATCTCCCGCATCACGACGGCCACATCCTCGGCCTTCATGACACCGCTGACCTCATCGGAAAGAACACCTCGTGCGAGCGGCATTGCATACCAGAGGCCCAGCTCATCGTCCTTCCCGCTCGCTAGCAGCGTCATAACATTCGGATGGCCGAGCGTGGACATCAGGCGAAGTTCCCGCTCGAACCGGGCGACAGTATCCGCGTCGAGTGCATGCGTCTGCTGCAAGACCTTAACCGCCACCCGATCATCCTCGGCCGCCTTCAGGTCACGCGCGCCGAACACGACCGCGAACCCGCCGCCTCCGATCTCCGCCCCGATCTCGAAACGGCGCCCGACGGAGCGCGGCTTTCCGGCAGGGGCGGGTCGCCCCGCCCCTCGCCTCAGTCCGCTGCTCCCCCAACGCCGGATGACGTCAAGATCCCAGATCTCGCCAGCACTGAGGACCGCCACGGGGGCCGGGAAGTCATCGCCCTGACGGAGCTTGGCGACCTGCTGTCGGCTGACTCCAAGTTCCGCCGCCACTTCCGAGACTCCGCCGATGCGAACGAACGGCCTGATATTAGCTGTCATGAGGTCAACCATACGCGAATAGTTGACCTCATGACGCCAATTATCTCGCGGTCCCGTACTTCGTGGACATGGAAGACACGGCCGCACGGACGACGCACGCGACTGAGCGCGGGGTGCCGTCAGGACAGAAACCTGTACAGAGTGCCATCCGTCATCGATATTCAGCGCCAACTAGCTCTGAAAACCCTCTTCGCCACCGCAGGTCAGCATCCACATCTAGTGCCATCCGCGACTGAAATCCTCAATCAGCCCTTGCTGGGCCGGGGGTTCGAGGTCCCCCAGAAGGAGCAGCCGCAGACCGCCACGCGCCGTGACCAGCAGGGTGACGCTGGAGTCGTTCGGCTCCTCCGGTACGCCGGCGGCCGCCCCCTTCGCCCTCGTCCCCGCCGCTCCCGGCCAAAGGACCTGCCAGTCCAGGGCCCCGATGCGCCGGTGCTCCCCGGCGGCCGCCGGAATGACCGGCACTCCCGCCGCGGCTGCGCCCCTCCGCGCGAACGCCGCCTGCTCCGGGGGCTGTTCGAGGCCGGTGGTCTGGACCGCCCCCACCGACCGCCCCCGTAGTACGCCGGGCAGCCCGCGCACATGGTCCGCGTGGAAGTGGGTCAGCACCAGCAGCGGCACCCGTCTCACGCCCAGCTCCCGCAGGCACCGGTCGACCGGTGCCGGTTCGGGCCCGGCGTCCACGACGACCCCGGCTCCGTCCCCGGCCGCGAGCACCAGCGCGTCGCCCTGACCGACGTCGCACATGGCGAAGGCCCAGTCGGGCGGAGGCCATCCCGTCACCATGCGGGTCAACGGCACGGGTCTGAACACCGCGAGCACCAGGAGCAGGGCGGCGGCCGAGCAGATCCAGGGGTGCCGACCCGAGCGGCGGGCGCCCAGCACCACGAGCAGGGTGATCCCGGCGAGCAGCCCGGCCCCTCCCCAGCCGCCGGGCCAGGCCGTCTCCGCGCCGGGCAGCCCGGCACCCGTTCTGGCGACGCCCGCGATCCACTCCACCGGCCACCCCGCGATCCGGGCCAGCATCTGTGCCGCTGGCATCGACACCGGCGCCACGGCGAGCACGGCGAACCCGAGGACCGTCGCGGGCGCCACCGCGAACTCGGCGAGCAGGTTGCACGGGATCGCCACCAGGCTCACCCGGGAGGCCAGCACCACGATGACGGGCGCGCAGGCGACTTGTGCCGCCGCTGCGGCGGCCAGTACCCCGGCGAGCCTGGGCGGCACCCCTTTCCGGCACAGAGCCGCTCCCCAGCGCGGCGCGACGGTGAGCAGCGATCCGGTCGCGAGGACGGAGAGCAGGAAGCCGTAGCTCCGGGTCAGCCACGGGTCGTACAGCACCAGCAGCAGAACTGCCGCCGCCAGCGCGGGAATCAGGGTTCTGCGCCGGCCGGTCCCGATGGCCAGGAGCGTGATCAGTCCGCACGCCGCCGCGCGCAGCACGCTCGGCTCCGGACGGCAGACGATCACGAAAGCGAGGGTGATCAGGCCGCCGATGAGCGCGGTCGCACGCAGAGTCAGCCCCAACCGGGGTGCGAGACCTCGCCGCTCCGCACTCAGCGCGGCACTCGGAGGGCCGATCAGCAGAAAGATCAAGATTGCGAGATTCGATCCCGAAACAGACAGGAGATGGGTGAGATCGGTGGACCGGAAGGCGTCGTGCAGTTCGGTCGGGACGCGCGAGGTGTCCCCCACCACCAGCCCCGGCAGCAGCGCCCGGGCGTCCGGGCCGAGGTCCTCGGTCGCCCGGCGCAGCCCCTCGCGCAACTTCCCCGCCGCACGTTGCGTGAACGCGGGTCCGGCGACGATCCGTGGCGCAGCACCCGCGGTCACCCGCAGAGTGGCCGCACTCCGCTCGCCCTCGCGCATCGGGGGGACGAGCCGGCCGCTGATCCGCAGACCGGTGGAGGGCAGCAGGCCCTGCCACGCCCTCGTCGCGGCCCCGGGCGACACCATCAGGACGACCGGCGTGCGGAGCCGGTACACGTCCCCGCCGGGACCGGAGACCAGGCCGGGACCGGGGCGGGCAGCGGTGCCCGAGCGGGAGCCGGAACGGGCCCCCGGGAGTGCGAGCCGGGTGATCTCGGCGTCGATCAGCAGCAGGGCCGGCATGCTCCTGCTGCCGCGCACCTGGGCCCGGGTCCGTACCGGGTCGGCGGTGACCCTCACCTCCACTTCCACCTCCGTGTGCGTCCGCGCCAGCCCCGGTACCGGACCCCGGCGCACATCGGCCCCGTGCAGCCCCGCCGAAGCGGCACCGGCCGCCGCGCACAGCAGTACGGCGCTCACGGCGATCCTCCCGTCGGGCCGCCCGCCCCTCTTGCCTCGCGCGGCGCGCAGGAGCGTCAGGGCCGCCACGAGACAGACCACGACCCCGGCCGCCGTCCATGCCCCCGGCAGGACGAGACAGAGCGCGGCCGACGCCCAGGCGGCGAGAGCCGGAAGTACCAGCCTCAGATCCGCCGGCCCTTCCTGCCCCGCACCCGAACCGGTGCCGGCGCGGGTGCGGGTGCGGGTGCGGGCGGAGCCCACCGGGCGGCCGGGCCCCGCGCTCGCACAGGCCGCCGGGCCGACGCCCCGGGTCATGGCCGTACCAGGGGCTGGAGATCGGCGAAGCGCCGGTCACCGATGCCCGTGACTTCCCGCAGCTCGTCCACGGAGCCGTATGCCCCGTGCTCCAGGCGGTGGTCGACGATGTGCTGGGCCAGGACCGGCCCGACCCCCGGAAGCGTCTCCAACTGCTCGGCGGTGGCGGTGTTGAGGCTCAGCGGACCGGCCTGCACCGCGCCGTCGCCCTGCCCCGGCGCCCCGGCCGTGCCCGAGGGCTGCGGAGCCATGGGGAGTCCGACCACCACCTGTTCACCGTCCACGAGGATCCGGGCGCGGTTGAGACCGGTGGTGTCCGTCCCCGCGAGCACGCCCCCGGCGGCGTGCAGCGCGTCGGCGACTCTCGCTCCGGCCTTCAGGTGCTGGACTCCCGGCCGCCGCACCTTGCCGTTGACGTCGACCACGATCCGGTCGGCCGCCATGGTGTCGGGAGTGGTGACGGACGGCGGCCGTGCCGGCGGGGACGGTGGTGACGGCACCGGATCCGCACCGGCGTTCTCCGTCCGCGCCACGGCGGACCCCTCGGCCGCCACCCGCACCGCGTCGGGCACGCGCACGCTCTTCGGCCCGGCCGACCAGAAGTGTGCCCCCGCCAGGACCGCGAGGCCGGCCAGGACCACGCCGAGGGCGGTCACCGTCCTCGGTTCGAGGCCGCAGCGGAGCTGGAGCCATAGGGGTAACCGCTCGCGAAGAGCGGACGCGCTCCGACTCGGCGCTCCCGTCCGCGCCTGCCGAGGCTCGTCGCCCGCACGGATCCGGGCGGCACGGATCCGGGCGGCACGGGTCCGGGTCCCGGCCCCCTCCTCCCCCTCGGCCTCCACCGCACGGACGACCGAGGCATCCGCCTCCACCGCACGGACGACCGAGGCGTCGGCCTCCACCGCACGGACGGGCAAGGCGTCGGCGGGCAGCGCATCGCCGAGCAACGCGTCGGCCCTCCGGCGCGCGGCAGCCGCCGTCTCCTCGGTCGGCCGCCCCCTGGCGCGGCGTCCCGGGCCCGCGCCGGAAACGGCGACGGCAGCGTCGGCGACCGGAGCGCCGGTGGCATGAGCGGGGTCAGCCCGCGGGGGTTTCGCGGAGCCGGGAAGAGCCGGGACGTCGAGGACGGGCGCGGAGGAGAACGGACGCGGAGGTGCTGATCGAAGAGCCATGCCTCAGGACGTTAGGCACTCCCGCACGAACTCGCTGAGCAGCCCCGATTTCCGTGGAAAACCGCCCAGTTGTGGATAACTCCATCACTCGCCGGAGGGACGACGGACGAGGAGCCGATCGGTCACCGCGCCGAAATCACCGCGCCGAGCAGCCCCGGCCCCGTGTGCGCTCCGATCACCGCGCCGACCTCGCTGACATGCAGGTCCACGAGTCCTGGTACCCGCTCCCGCAGGCGCTCCGCGAGCCGCTCGGCCCGGTCCGGGGCGGCGAGGTGGTGCACCGCGATGTCCACCGCACCCGTACCGGCGCGGTCGGCGACGATCTCCTCCAGCCGGGCGATGGCCTTGGAGGCCGTCCGCACCTTCTCCAGCAGTTCGATGCGCCCGCCGTCGAGCTGGAGCAGTGGCTTCACGGCGAGCGCGGACCCGAACAGTGCCTGGGCCGCCCCGATCCGGCCGCCCCGGCGCAAGTAGTCGAGGGTGTCCACGTAGAAGTACGCGGAGGTGACGCGGGCCCGCCGCTCGGCCGCCAGTACCGCTTCGTCCAGGCCGCCGCCAGACTCCGTGGCCTCGGCCGCCGCCAGCGCGCAGAAGCCGAGGGCCATGGCGACCATCCCGGTGTCCACCACGCGCACCGGCACCGGAGCTTCCTTCGCCGCCAAGAGCGCGGCGTCGTACGTCCCCGAGAACTCGGCGGACAGGTGCAGCGAGACGACTCCGGTCGCGCCCGCTTCGGCCGCCGCCCGGTACGTCTCGGCGAAGACCTCCGGGCTGGGACGCGACGTGGTCACCGAACGACGCTTCTGGAGTGCCACCGCGAGCGAACGGGCCGAGATCTCCGTGCCCTCCTCCAACGCCTGGTCGCCGAGGACGACGGTCAGCGGCACCGCGGTGATGCCGTGCCGCTCCATCGTCCGGGGAGGCAAGTAGGCCGTTGAATCGGTAACGATCGCGACATGGCGGGACATGAGCCGGAGATTACCTTCCGGGGCAGTGGTGCGGCAGCCCGACCCCGGGCCGCTGACCTTCAGGGACGGTGCGGGAGGCATCTTGCCACCTGTGGGGACACCACCCATCACTCCGCATGCCCCGTCCGTCCCCTTCTCAGGCCACCGGACGAGACCGCTGACCGGGACCGCTCGACGAAACCGGAAACCGGCGCACAAGACCGCCGCCCGGGACCGCTGAACCGGACCGCCGGAAGGGAACCGGCCGGGCCGTTCCCGTCGGCTCTCAGTTCGTCGTCTCCGGCCGGGCCGATTTCTGCCACGGCCGGCCGATCCACCCGGCGGGGCCGGACTCCGGCAGCTCCCGCCCCGCCCCCGACCCGGCGGGACCGGAGCCCCGGGCCGCATCGGACCGAGGCGCCTGGGACGGAGGAGGCGGAGAAGACGAGTGAGACGGAGGAGACTGCTGGGACGACCGGGGTGCCGTCCCCGGCTCCTCGTCCGTCCAGTGCCGCAGCGCCCCGGCCTCCACGTCGATCTGCGCGTTGAGGGCGTCCAGGTCGTCGTCGGCGAACCGCCTGGCCCGGTCCCGGGCCGCCCAGCGCAGCGAGTCGGCGGACCGCGTGATGCGTTCCGTGCGCTCCCGCAGTCCGGGCATCAGCTGCGCCAGCGTCGCCCGGTCGGGCTCCCGCTCCAGCCGCCTCAGCTCGTCGTCCAGTTCGCGGCCGTGCGCGCTGAGCCGCTGGAAGAGCCCCACGGACTCCGACAACGAGGCGTCCTCGGCGACCGAGGCCCCCAGGGTCTCCTGGGTGGCACGCATCGCGGTACGCAGGGAGAGCCTCAGCTGCGCCAGCTCGCCGCTGACACCGGGCTGGCCGTAGCTCTTCGCCCGCAGGGTGGTCTCCTCGACCGTCCGACGGGCCTGGGTGAGGGTCCTGTCGACGCCCCGCTTCGCCGCCTTGACGGCTTTCACCCCGGCGTACACGCCGAGGGCCACGAACGCGGCGAAGAGCAGCGTCAGGATCAAGAGCAGGGTCTCCATGAACGCCCCTCGGCAGTCGACGGCCGATCGGACCGGGAAGTCGGATCGGGAAGCTGGTCGCACACGGCTCGGGCGGCCACCGGTGACGGCCGCCCCTCCACCGTAAACGCAACGGGCAGGCCGAGGGTTCCGTCGGAACCCCCAACCTGCCCGTAGGGGAAAGCCCTGGCAACCGTGCCCGGCGGCCCTGGGCCCCGAATGGCGCCTCGCACCGAGCGCTCTACCCAGGATCCCGGCGCCTCACGCGAGGGCGGTCACGCGGGGACGATGTTGACCAGCTTCGGAGCCCGCACGATCACCTTGCGGATCTCGGCCCCGCCCAGGGCGGCGACCACGGAGGCGTCGGCCAGGGCCAGCGCCTCCAGCTCGGCGTCCGTGATGGACGGGGAGATCTCCAGACGGGCCCTGACCTTGCCCTTTACCTGGACGACGCAGGTGACGGTCTCGTCCACGACGTAACCCGGGTCGGCCACCGGGAAGTCCTGGTGCACGACCGAGTCGGTGTGGCCCAGCCGGCGCCACAGCTCCTCGGCGACGTGCGGGGCCAGCGGGGCCACCAGCAGGACCAGGCGCTCGGCCACCGAACGGGACAGCGGGCCGCCCGTCTTGGTCAGGTGGTTGTTCAGCTCGGTTACCTTGGCGATGGCCGTGTTGAAGCGCATTCCGGCCATGTCCTGGGTGACGCCGTCGATCGCCTTGTGCAGCGCGCGCAGCGTGTCCTCACCGGGCTCCGTGTCCACGACGGTGACCTGGCCGGTCTCCTCGTCGACGACATTGCGCCACAGCCGCTGCAGCAGGCGGTACTGGCCGACCACGGCGCGGGTGTCCCAGGGACGCGACACGTCCAGCGGGCCCATCGCCATCTCGTACAGGCGCAGGGTGTCCGCGCCGTACTCGGCGCAGATCTCGTCCGGGGTGACGGCGTTCTTCAGGGACTTGCCCATCTTGCCCAGGACGCGGCTGACCTTCTCGCCCTGGTAGAAGAACTGTCCGTCCCGCTCCTCGACCTCGGCGGCCGGCACCGGGATGCCCCGGGCGTCACGGTAGACGAACGCCTGGATCATGCCCTGGTTGTACAGCTTGTGGAACGGCTCGGCGGACGAGACGTGGCCCAGGTCGTGCAGCACCTTGGACCAGAAACGCGCGTACAGCAGGTGCAGCACGGCGTGCTCGGCGCCACCGACGTACAGGTCGACGCCGCCGGTCGGCTGTCCCTCGCGCGGGCCCATCCAGTACTGCTCGATCGCCGGGTCGACCAGCGCGGACTCGTTGTTCGGGTCCAGGTAGCGCAGCTCGTACCAGCAGGAACCGGCCCAGTTCGGCATGGTGTTGGTCTCGCGCCGGTACTTGCGCGGTCCGTTGCCGTCGCCCAGGTCCAGGGTGACGTTGACCCAGTCGGCGTTCCGCGACAGCGGCGGCTCCGGCTTGGTGTCCGCGTCGTCCGGGTCGAAGGTGCGCGGCGAGTAGTCCTCGACCTCCGGCAGCTCCAGCGGCAGCATCGACTCGGGCAGCGGGTGGGCGACGCCGTCCTCGTCGTAGACGATCGGGAAGGGCTCGCCCCAGTAGCGCTGCCGGCTGAACAGCCAGTCGCGCAGCCGGAAGTTCACGGTGCCCTCGCCGACACCGTGCTCCTTCAGCCACTCGGTGATCTTCGCCTTGGCGTCCACGACACCCAGGCCGTCCAGCGAGATCTCGTCGTTCGAGGAGTTGACCAGCTTCGCCTCGTACGAGGAGAAGGCGTCGTCCCACGTGGCCGTGTCGGTGCCACGGTCGTCCGAGGGCTCCACGACACAGCGCATCGGCAGCTCGAAGGCGCGGGCGAACGCGAAGTCACGAGTGTCGTGCGCCGGGACCGCCATGATCGCGCCGGTGCCGTAGCCCATCAGGACGTAGTCGGCGATGAAGACGGGTACCTGGTCTCCGCTGACCGGGTTGGTCGCGTACGCGCCGGTGAAGACGCCGGTCTTGTCCTTGGCCTCGGCCTGGCGCTCGACGTCCGACTTGGCGGCGGCCTGCTTGCGGTAGGCGTTGACGGCCTCGGCGGGCGTGGCGTGGCCGCCCGTCCAGACCGGATGGGTGCCCTCGGGCCAGGCTGCCGGGATGATCCGCTCGACCAGCTCGTGCTCGGGCGCCAGCACCATGTAGGTGGCACCGAACAGGGTGTCCTGGCGGGTGGTGAAGACGGTGATCGCACCGGCGCCGTCGACGGGGAAGTCGACGCGCGCGCCCTCGGAGCGGCCGATCCAGTTGCGCTGCTGCAGCTTGATGGCGTCCGGCCAGTCCAGGCCGTCCAGGTCGTTCAGCAGCCGGTCGGCGTAGGCGGTGATGCGCATGTTCCACTGGCGCAGCTTGGCCTTGAAGACCGGGAAGTTACCGCGCTCGGAGCGTCCGTCGGCGGTCACCTCCTCGTTGGCCAGCACGGTGCCCAGACCCGGCGACCAGTTGACCGGGGCGTCGGAGGCGTACGCCAGGCGGTACTCGCTCAGCAGGTCGGCGCGCTCGACGGCGGACAGGTCCTGCCAGGCACGGCCGTCCGGCGTGGACCGCTCACCGCTTTCGAACAGGGCGACCAGCTCGGCGATCGGGCGGGCCTTGTCGGCGTCGGTGTCGTACCAGGAGTTGAAGATCTGCAGGAAGATCCACTGGGTCCACTTGTAGTAGTCCGCCTCGATCGTGGCGAACGAGCGGCGCTTGTCGTGGCCCAGGCCCAGCCGGCGCAGCTGGGCCCGCATGTTCTCCATGTTCGCTTCGGTGGAGATCCGCGGGTGCGTGCCGGTCTGTACGGCGTACTGCTCGGCGGGCAGGCCGAAGGCGTCGAAGCCCAGGGTGTGCAGGACGTTGTGGCCGGACATCCGCTGGTGGCGCGCGTACACGTCGGTGGCGATGTAGCCCAGCGGGTGGCCGACGTGCAGACCCGCACCCGAGGGGTACGGGAACATGTCCATGATGAACTTCTTGGGCTTGGCGACCAGCTCCGGGTCGCCCGCCAGGTCGCCGGTCGGGTTGGGCGCCTCGTACGTGCCCTCGGCGTCCCAGAAGTCCTGCCAGCGTGCCTCGATGTCGGCGGCCATCGCCGCCGTGTAGCGGTGCGGCGCAGCCGTCTCGGCTGCGGAATTCGTCTCGCTCATGATCCTCAAAGCTCCATCGATCGTCATCTGCCGGCGCCCACGTCGAAGGACGCGCGTCTACGGAAACGAAAAATCCCCTCGCACAGGAGGGGACGCCGCGCCGAGTCCGACCAGGCGTTCTCACCGGTCGGTAGTGATCAGCGCGGCTCGCTAAGCAGAAGGCGTACGGCACGCATGGCGTCAGGGTACCGCACAGGGCCGGAGCCCCACCGGGAGCGGCCACCGACCGGACTGCCGGCCGGCGAGCGCGGGAGGGCCGACCGGGAAGCGGAAGGGTGCGGGGCGGCCGGAGGGACTGGAGCAGAGGGGAGGGCGGCCAGGAAACGGAAGGCGCGGGAGACGACCGGGAGGTCGGGGCCCTCAACTACGGGAAGCCGGCAAGGCGGCAAGGGCTGCAAGGGAACGAAGAAGACGGGAGAACGGAGAAGGCGGGTCATCCGATTCGGA
>NZ_JBHWZJ010000244.1:0-10954 GCF_042728415.1 Streptomyces sp. NPDC060198
CGAGTGATCGGTGCGGCGGCCCTCCGCCGTTTCCGTGGTTGCGTCCCGCCGTCGTTTCCGTGGTCCGGGCCGCCGCTACGCGGGTGGTGCGGCCAGCTCCGCCCAGACGGTCTTGCCGGGTGCCTCGGGGACGCGCAGCACGCCCCAGTCGAGACAGAGCCGCTGCACGATGAACATGCCGTGACCGCCGGGCC
Source organism: Streptomyces sp. NPDC060198 (assembly GCF_042728415.1). Lineage (NCBI taxonomy): Bacteria > Bacillati > Actinomycetota > Actinomycetes > Kitasatosporales > Streptomycetaceae > Streptomyces > Streptomyces sp. NPDC060198. The sequence goes on from NZ_JBHWZJ010000244.1 coordinate 195, forward strand.
GTCCGGCCCGGTGCGGGGTACGGGGCGTCGGCTGTCCGGCGCCGTTGTCGGTGACCTCGATCCGCAGCACCTTGGAGGTGGCTCCTATCCGGAGCTCCTCGGGCCCGCCGGCGTGCAGGCAGGCATTGGTGACCAGCTCGGAGACGACCAGCAGGACGTCCTCGGCGGCGGCGCGGCGGTCGGCGCCCTCGGCCGGCAGCCAGCCCCATTCGTGCAGGGCCTGTCGTGCGAAGTCACGGGCCATCGGGACGATGCCGGTGGCCTCGCGCAGAGAGAGGGTGCGCCACTGCCGGTCGGCCGGGACGGCCGCGGACGAGTCCGCTCCGTCCGGCTCGCGGCCGAGGCCGCCCGGCGGATGCTGCCGGGTGGTGCTCATCAGCGCTTCACCTCACCGATTCACCGTGTCGCCATCGAACAGATACAGGTCAGATTCTTGGGTGCGGGCTCCTGCTGGTCCGCCGGACCTTCTCCTGCCCGGCGGGGCCTCGACAACACCCGCTCCGGCCAGGAGATCGCGTGACGTGTGGGACACACGGGTCGGCCGGAGGTGTGGAGAGAGGGGCACCTCAGGTGCCCATGGCGTCTTGGACCGTGGCGTGGACGGTGAAGACCGCCTCGGCGCCGGTGATCTCGAAGACCCTGGCGACGACGGGCCGCATGCCGGCCAGGTGGACCTCCCCGCCGGCCTCCTCCGCCTGGAGTCGTGCGCCGAGCAGGACGTTCAGCCCGGTGGAGTCGCAGAACTCGAGCCCGGAGCAGTCGACGACCAGGCGCACCCGGCCCTGCTCGACAGCCTTCTCCAGAGGTTCACGCAGCAGATCGGCGGTGTGGTGATCGAGCTCACCCACCGGCGTCACGATCTCGCTGCCGCCCTCCGTCCGGGTCTCGACCTGAAGTCTTCCCCGGTTCGTACTGCCGACCGTCCCGCGGTCCATGCCGTCCCTCTTCACCGTTGGTCAGTGGGGCCTTGTGCGGCGTGACCGCCGCCCACATTCCTGATGTCCGCGCACTTGGCGGACATGCGCGAAACATTACGCGTTCCGTCCCTCCCGCGGTAGCGGGAGATATCAACAAACCGGACATAACGCGTAATTGGAGCTTGTCACTCCCGCCACCGAGCAGGTAAGGGTAGAGGGACACCTGCTTCATCCACCCCTTACCGGCTTCGGAGGCGCCGCTTCACCGCAGCAGCACTGAACGGCTTCGGCAGTCCTATGCCGAGACACTGGAGGAGAACCATGTCACCCCGGCTCGACGGTTCGCGTACCCACGACGCGGCGTCGGCATGTCCTCAGGGACCGACCAATTCCGACTCCCCCGCCGCCGGCGCCCTGCCCGGCCCGCGCAAGAGCTCCGACGGCGACGCAGCCGCAGGCACCACCTCAGCCGCCCCCACCGGCGAGAAGGCCCCCACCGGCGAAGAGGTCCCCATCGGCGACGGCCTCGAAGGACTTCCCGAGATCCCCTCCCCCGCGACCGTCGGAGCGCTCGACGCCCGCGCGCTGTCGAAGACGCTCTTCGAGCGGCTCGACACCCTGGAGGAGGGCACCCACGCCCACGCGTACGTACGCAACACCCTGGTCGAGCTGAACCTCGCCCTCGTCAGGTTCGCCGCCTCGCGGTTCCGTACCCGCAGCGAACCGATGGAGGACATCGTCCAGGTCGGCACCATCGGGCTGATCAAGGCGATCGACCGGTTCGAGCTGAGCCGGGGCGTCGAGTTCCCGACCTTCGCCATGCCGACGATCATCGGTGAGATCAAGCGCTTCTTCCGCGACACCAGCTGGGCCGTGCGTGTACCGCGCCGCCTCCAGGAGCTGCGGATCGACCTGGCCAAGGCGGGCGACGAACTGTCGCAGCGGCTGGACCGGGCGCCGACCACCGGCGAACTCGCCGAGCACCTCGGGCTGACCCGCGAAGAGGTCACGGAGGGCCTGACGGCGAGCAACGCCTACAGCGCGGGCTCGCTGGACGCCCAGCACGACGACCACGAGAGCGAGGGCTCCCTGGCGGACCGCATCGGCTACGAGGACCACGGCTTGGAGGGGATCGAGTACGTCGAGTCCCTCAAGCCCTTGATCGCCTCGCTGTCGGAGCGCGACCGTCTGATCCTCTCGCTGCGGTTCGTCACCAACCTCACCCAGTCCGAGATCGGCGAGGAGCTGGGGATCTCCCAGATGCACGTCTCCCGCCTGCTCTCGCGGACGCTGGTCCGGCTCCGCGAGGGGCTGACCGTGCAGGAGTGACCGTGTCCTGAGCAGTCCTCGCGGGTGGCCGTCCGGAGTTTTCGGGCGGCCACCCGTGCGTCCCCTCACGGGACGGCAGGCTCCTCACACCACGCGGACGCCGCGCCGCCAGACCCCGGCGGCCAGCGGGACGCCCGGCCGGTAGGCGAGGTGGACGTGGCTGGGCGCGTCGAGCATCAGCAGGTCGGCGCGGGCGCCCGGGGCGATCCGGCCGACGTCACCGCGGCGCAGGGCGGCGGCCCCGCCCGCGGTGGCGGACCACACCGCCTCGTCGGGGGTCATGCCCATGTCCCGTACGGCGAGGGCGACGCAGAACGCCATCGAGGAGGTGAAGGACGAGCCCGGGTTGCAGTCGGTGGAGAGGGCGACGGTGACGCCCGCGTCCAGCAGCCGCCGGGCGTCCGGCCATTCGGCGCGGGTGGAGAACTCGGCCCCGGGCAGCAGGGTGGCGACGGTGTTCCCCGTGGCGAGGGCGTCGACGTCCGCGTCGTCGAGGTGGGTGCAGTGATCGGCGGAGGCCGCGTCCAGCTCCACCGCGAGGCGCACGCCGGGTCCGTGGCCGAGCTGGTTGGCGTGCACCCTCGGCAGCAGGCCCTTGGCCTTCCCGGCGGTGAGGACCGCGCGGGCCTGGTCCTCGTCGAAGGCGCCCCGCTCGCAGAAGACGTCGATCCACTTGGCGTGGGGGGCGCAGGCGTCGAGCATCGGGCCGGTGACCAGCGCGACGTAACCGGCCGGGTCGTCCTCGTACTCGGGCGGCACCACATGGGCTCCGAGGAAGGTGAGTTCGTCGGTGAGTCCGGCGGCCAGGCGCAGCGCGCGGGCCTCGTCCGCGACGGTGAGGCCGTAGCCGGACTTGGTCTCCAGGGTGGTGGTGCCCTGGCGGAGCGCCTCGTCGAGATGGCGTACGAGCCCGGCCGCGAGCTCCTCGTCGGTGGCGGCACGAGTGGCGGCGACGGTGGTACGGATGCCCCCGGCGGAGTACGGGCGCCCGGACATCCGGGCGTTGAACTCCTCGGTGCGGTCGCCCGCGAAGAGCAGGTGGGAGTGGGAGTCCACGAACCCCGGGAGCACGGCCCGGCCCCCGGCGTCGACGGTGCGGTCGGCGGCCGGTGCCGCGTGGGACTCGCCGGTCCAGGCGACGCGGTCGCCGTCGATGACGACGGCCGCGTCCCGGATCAGGCCCAGCGGGGTGCCGTCTCCCTGGCCGGGGTCGTTGGTGACCAGGCCGGAGATGTGGGTGAGGACGGTGCTCGTCATCGGGGGCTGCTCCAGTCGCGTTCCGGGTCGGGCCTCGTGGGTGTCAGTCGCGCAGGTGTCAGTCGCGCGGGTGTCAGTCGCGCGGGTGTCAGTCGCGCAGGGCGGCGATGGCGTCGGCGAGCGCGGCGGGCACGTCCTCGATCAGGGTGTGCCGACCGTCGCGCACCAGGTGGCGCCCCGCCACCACGGTGTGGCGCACGTCCGCGGCGGTCGCCGCGAAGACGGCGGCCTCGGCGGCCAGCCGGTCCACCGGCCCGGCGGTCCTGACGGAGTCCATGGCGACGGTCGTCAGGTCGGCCGGGGCTCCGGCGACGATGCTGCCGCCCTCCGGCCTGCCGAGGGCCGCGTGGCCGGTGGCGGAGGCCGCGCGGAGCAGGGCGGCGGCCGTCCAGTGGCCCCGGATGTTCGTCCGCAGCCGCTCGTTGAGCTCCATCGCGCGCGCCTCCTCGAAGAGGTCGATCACGGCGTGGCTGTCGCTGCCGAGGGAGACCGGGGAGCCCGCGCGGTGCAGGGCGACGGCGGGGCCGATGCCGTCGGCGAGGTCCCGTTCGGTGGTGGGGCACATGCAGGTGCCGGTGCCGGAGGCGCCGATCAGTGCGATGTCCGCGTCGGTGAGGTGGGTGTGGTGGATGCCGGTGGTGCGGGGGCCGAGGACGCCGTGGTCGGCGAGGAGCCGGGCGGGGGTCCGGCCGTGGGCGGCGAGGCAGGCTTCGTTCTCCGCGGTCTGCTCGGAGAGATGGACGTGGAGCGGGGCGGCGCGGTCGGCGGCCCACTGGGCGACGGTCTCCAGCTGGTCGGCCGGGACGGCCCGGACGGAGTGGATGGCGGCGCCGATCAGGGCGTGGCCGCCGCTCCGGAGCGCGGCGGCGCGTTCCGCCCAGGCGTCCGCGGTGGTGTCGGAGAAGCGGAGCTGGTGCCGGTCGGGTTCCTTGCCGAACCCGGCCGCGAGGTAGGCGGTGTCGAGCAGGGTGATGCGGATGCCGGCCTCGTCGGCGGCGGCGATGAGCGCCTCGCCCATCGCGTTCGGGTTGTCGTAGGGGGTGCCGCCGGGGCCGTGGTGCAGATAGTGGAACTCGCCGACCGCGGTGATGCCCGCGAGGGCCATCTCGGCGTAGGTGGCGCGGGCGAGGGCGTGGTAGCTGTCCGGCGTGAGCTTTGCGGAGATCCGGTACATCCGCTCCCGCCAGGTCCAGAAGGTCCCCGAGCCCACCTGCGTGGTGGAGCGCAGGGCCCGGTGGAAGGCGTGCGAGTGGGTGTTCGCCAGCCCCGGCAGGGTGAGGCCGCGCAGCACGACTCCGCCGGGCGGCGGGGTCGCGGCGCCGGTGCGGACGGCGGTGATCCGCCCGTCCGCGACGTCGAGGGCGACTCCCGGTTCGACGTGGGTGCCGAGCCAGGCGTGGGAGAGCCAGTACGTCGTCACCTGCATGCGAGACCCTCCAGTACGTCGGCGAGTGCGGCGACCCCGGCCGCGCAGTCCTGCTCGGTGGCGTGCTCGGCCGGCGAGTGGGAGACACCGGTGGGGTTCCGTACGAACAGCATGGCGGTCGGCACGGAAGCGGACAAAATACCCGCGTCGTGTCCTGCCCCCGTGGCGAGGGAGGGGACGGGCCGCCCCGGGCGGTCCGGCCGGTCACCGCCCAGCAGGCGGGCGAGTTCGTCGCGCAGGGCGTGCTGGAACTCGACCACGGGCGTGAACGACTCGCGTACGACCTCCAGCTCGACGCCCGCCCGTCCGGCGTACTCCCGGGCGGCCCGCTCGACGGCGGCGGTGACGGTGTCGAGGCCGGCGGCGTCGGCGGCGCGCGAGTCGAGCCAGCCCCGGACGAGGGACGGCACGGCGTTGACCCCGTTGGGCTCGACGGCGACCTTGCCGAAGGTGGCCAGGGCTCCGGCGAGTCCGGCCTCCCGTCGGGCGGCGAGGACGGTCTCGGCGTAGGGCAGCATCGGGTCGCGGCGGTCGGCGAGGAGGGTGGTCCCGGCGTGGTTGGCCTCGCCCCGGAAGTCGTACCGCCACCGGCCGTGCGGCCAGATGGCGGAGGCGATCCCGACGGGGTCGCCGGTACGGTCCAGGGACCGCCCCTGCTCGACGTGGAGTTCGACGAACGCGCCGATCCGGGCGAGGCGTTCGGGGTCCGGGCCGATCGCGTCGGGGTCGTACCCGGCGGCCTCCATCGCGCGGGGCAGGGTGGTGCCCCCGGCGTCGGTGAGCCGGTGCGCCTGCTCGCGGGTGAGCCGGCCGGCCGTCAGCCGGGAGCCGGTGCAGGCGAGTCCGAAGCGGGCGCCCTCCTCGTCGCCGAAGTTGACGATCCCCAGTGGGCGCGTGAACTCCGCTCCCCGGTGCCGGAGTTCGTCGAGCGCGGCGAAGGCGGAGACCACCCCGAGGGGCCCGTCGAAAGCGCCGCCGTCCGGTACGGAGTCCAGGTGCGAGCCGGTGACGACGGCGTCCCCCGCACGGGGGTCGCCGAGCCAGGCCCACTGGTTGCCGTTGCGGTCGGTCTCGTGGACGAGCCCGCACGCCCGCGCCCGGTCGCGGAACCACGCCCGGCAGTCGGCGTCCGCCTCCGTCCAGGCGTAGCGGCGGTAGCCGCCGGAGGCGGGGTGGCGGCCGAGCGGGGCGAGCTCCCGCCACATCTCCTGGAAGGACGACGCGCCGTCCCGGCCGGTCATCGGGCGTCCGGGCCGGTAGCGGTGCCGGTCTCCCCCGGGGCGTCCGCGTCGGCCGTGAAGCCCTCGTCCGCACCGTCGCCCTCGCGCATGGGGACACGGACCCCCTTCTCCCCGGCGACCCGTTCGGCGCCTTCGTACCCGGCGTCGACGTGGCGGATGACGCCCATGCCCGGGTCGTTGGTGAGCACCCGGCGGATCTTCTCCCCGGCCAGCGGGGTGCCGTCCGCGACGGTGACCTGCCCGGCGTGCAGGGAGCGGCCCATGCCGACCCCGCCGCCGTGGTGGATCGAGACCCAGGACGCCCCGGAGGCGACGTTGACCATGGCGTTCAGCAGGGGCCAGTCGGCGATGGCGTCCGAGCCGTCGAGCATCGCCTCGGTCTCCCGGTACGGGGAGGCCACCGAGCCGCAGTCCAGGTGGTCGCGGCCGATGACGAGGGGGGCGGCGAGTTCACCGCTCGCGACCATGTCGTTGAAGCGTTCCCCCGCCCTGTCGCGTTCGCCGTAGCCGAGCCAGCAGATCCGGGCGGGCAGGCCCTGGAAGTGGACGCGCTCACCGGCGAGTTCGATCCAGCGGCGCAGCGACTCGTTCTCCGGGAAGAGGTCGAGCATCGCCCGGTCGGTGCGGTGGATGTCGGAGGCCTCCCCGGAGAGGGCCGCCCAGCGGAACGGTCCCTTGCCCTCGCAGAAGAGCGGCCGGATGTAGGCGGGGACGAAGCCGGGGAAGTCGAAGGCCCGTTCGTACCCGGCGAGCTTGGCCTCGCCCCGGATGGAGTTGCCGTAGTCGAAGACCTCGGCCCCGGCGTCCATGAAACCGACCATCGCCTCCACGTGCCGGGCCATCGACTCGCGGGCCCTGCGGGTGAAGTCGGCGGGCTTCTCGGTGGCGTACGCGGCCATCGCGTCGAACTCGACGCCGAGCGGCAGGTACGCCAGCGGGTCGTGGGCGCTGGTCTGGTCGGTGACGATGTCGATGGGCGCGCCGGCGGCGAGCAGTTCGGGCAGGATCTCGGCCGCGTTGCCGAGCAGTCCGATCGAGAGCGGCCTGCGGGCGTCGCGGGCCTCGGTGGCGAGTGCGAGGGCGTGCGCCACGCTGTCCGCCCGTACGTCGAGGTAGCGGTGTTCGATCCGGCGCTCGATGGCGCGCGGGTCGCAGTCCACGCAGATCGCGACGCCGTCGTTCATGGTGACGGCGAGCGGCTGGGCGCCGCCCATGCCGCCGAGTCCGGCGGTGAGGGTGATGGTCCCGGCGAGGGTGCCGCCGAACCTCTTGGCGGCGACCGCGGCGAAGGTCTCGTAGGTGCCCTGGAGGATGCCCTGGGTGCCGATGTAGATCCAGGAACCCGCGGTCATCTGGCCGTACATGGTGAGGCCGAGCGCCTCCAGACGGCGGAACTCCTCCCAGTTCGCCCAGTCGCCCACCAGGTTGGAGTTGGCGAGCAGCACCCGTGGGGCCCACTCGTGGGTCTGCATCACGCCGACCGGGCGGCCGGACTGGACGAGCATCGTCTCGTCCTGCTTGAGGGTGCGGAGCGTGCGGACCATGGCGTCGTAACTGCGCCAGTCGCGGGCCGCCTTGCCGGTGCCGCCGTAGACGACCAGCTTGTCGGGGTGTTCGGCGACCTCGGGGTCCAGATTGTTCTGGAGCATGCGCAGGGCGGCCTCCTGCTGCCAGCCCAGGGTGCTCAGTTCGGTGCCGCGCGCGGCCCTGACGGGCCGGGGTCCTGACATGGTGCGCCTCCTCGTGCTCCCGGCGTGCGTCCCGGGCCCGGCGGCCCGGGAGATTTACGGCAGGGCCTGCGGGGTCCCGGCCGCGCATCATCCATTCACATCCTGGTGTGATGAATAGTTCTAGTCAACGGTGGGTGCCGGACACACCCGGAGGGACGCGCCGGAGCCGTACGGCGAATGGCGCCGGAGGGGTGCGCAGGGGCGCCCGAGGGGCCCGCCGGAGGAGCACCGGCCGAGTTCCCGGCGAGAGCGCAGCGACCCTGGACCGGCCGGAAAAAGCTGACACGTGACACACGGAAGCCGGTCGGACGGACTCTGCAACGTTCAAGCCAATCGGCGCTTTTTGGACACCAACAACTTTTGTCTCCGCACCCTTCGGACACAAAGAGGCGGATACCGCTGAGAACCGGAACAGACCGATCAATCATCCGTCCGGCCTTCCGTCCACAACCGTCCCTTTGTCAGACTTCTCCCCCACACCTTCTCCTCAATTCCCTTACGTGGCCTGCCGCATGTACCACTGGAAAATGCCAAACCACCACCCGGGGCCAGCCACGGTGCGTAGCCTCAAGCTCACAGCTCCGTACACCATTGCCTGGAGGGGAAGCCGCGGTGCCGGGAATCGACGAGTGCCTGCTCGAAGTCATGAGGCTGCCCGGAGCCCGGGGCGCCGCGGTCGTCGACTGGACGAGCGGCCTCGCCCTCGGCACCATCGGCGACTCGCCCAACGGCGACCACGAGGCCACCGCCGCGGAGACCGCCGAGGTGGCCCGGATGGCTGCCGAGCAACCCGCTTTCACCCTCAGCCCGTACACCGACGGGCGGACGGACGGGAACGGCCGCGGCGGACTTCCGGTGGAGGACGTCATCATCACGACGCACACCGGGTACCACGTGATCCGCTTCGTGGAGACGGTCTTCGACAGCAGCGTCTTCCTCCATCTCTGGCTGGACCGGACCGACGGCAACCTCGCCCTGGCCCGGATACGCCTGGGCGAGCTGGCCGAGCGGCTGGTCCTGGCGTGAGCATCAGGACGACCGCCCCCGAGGTGGACCAGGCAGCCGTCCTGTCGCCGATGCTCCAGCGGCTCGCCGCCGAACGGGCCACCGGTGCCCTGATGCGCGACCGCGGCACGCTCTACCTCGCCGACGGGAAGGTGGTGCACGCGGAGAGCCCGTCCACCCCCGGCATCGACGTCCTGCTCACCACGGGCGGGGCCCTGCGCCACGAACGCTGGTGGGACGCGGTGGCCCAGGCGGGGGCCGGGCAGCGGGTCGGCCGCTACCTGGTCGACAGCGGCCATGTTCCGGGCGGGGCACTGGAGTTGTGCCACCTGGGCGCGCTCTACGACGCCGCCTTCTTCGTCCTCGCCCCCACGCGTACCCCGACCAGGTTCCGGTACGGCGTGTCCCACTGGATCGGGCCCGTCCGGCCCGTCGCCGTGGGCGCCGTCGAGCGCGAGACGCTCCGGCGCCGGGAGCTGCTGGACCGGATCTGGCCGGACGCCCTGACCGACAGCTCCCCCCTCGTACGCGCCGCGCACCCCATGGACGCCCCGGTGCCGTCGCGCCAGCGGCACGTCCTGGAGCTGGTCGACGGCGTACGGACGGCCTCCGACATCGCGCAGGTCCTGGGCCGTTCGGCCTTCCACACGCTGGTCGACCTGCGGAGGCTCGCCGCCGCCGGACTCGTCGAGCCCGTCCGTAAACAGGTGCTGCCGGGGGCGGCCGCGCCCGGCCGGATCGCGCTCCCCGATGTCACGTCCGACCCGGACGTCGCTCTGCTGCGCCGGCTCCGAGATGCATTGGAGGCCTTGTGATACGCGCGCTCAGACAGCGTGCCGGGAGGAGACAGCTGATGGTGCCCGAGGCTGAACTGCAGGACGTCCTCGACGAACTCCAGCGGCTACGGGCCCGGGTGCCCCTCATCGGCGGTGCGCTGGCCGCCAGTACCGACGGTCTGGTGCTGGCCCACGACACCCCGGGCGTGGAGGCGGAAGGGGTCGCCGCCCTGACGGCCGCCGCGCTCGGCGTCGCGATCAGGATGACGGAGGCGACCGGCCGCGCCGGCTTCCGCGAACTCCTGGTCCGGGGCGAGTCCGGTTACATCGCGACGTACGCCGCGGGCTCCTCCGCCGTACTGACACTGCTCGCCGAGGACCGCATCAACGTCGGCCGCCTCCACCTGGAAGGCCGCAGGGCGAGCGCCCGGGTCGGGGAACTCGTCGACTCCGCCCTGGACCGCGTCGAGCGGACCCCGCCCCCGCCGCCGGCCCGTCCCCCGCAGAACCGCGCACTGCCGCAACGCCCCGTGTAGGGCGGCCGGACCGGGCCGGGGCGCCCCCACACTCCACAGCCAGGAACAGAACCATCACACAGAAGAGGATCCGGTCGTCCCGACCGGTCAGGGAAAGGAAACGAGCACTCATGGCCAACACCGAAACCGCGCTCAAGGAAGCGATGACGTCCATCGAGGGAACCCTCGGTGTCGCTCTCGTCGACTACACCAGCGGCATGGCTCTGGGCACCCTCGGCGGCGGCAAGGACTTCAACCTCGAAGTCGCGGCTGCCGGAAACACCGACGTCGTCCGCGCCAAGCTGCGCACCATGGAGCACCTCGGCCTCAAGGAGGAGATCGAGGACATCCTGATCACGCTGAGCGGTCAGTACCACCTGATCCGGCTGCTCAAGACCCGTGGCAGCAACGGGCTCTTCCTCTACCTCGTCCTCGACGCCAACCGCGCCAACCTCGCGATGGCCCGCCACCAGCTGAAGCGGATCGAGTCCGATCTGGAGGTCTGAGGACCGCCTCGCGGCACCTGAGAGAGCGCCGCTGCCGCCCGTCGTCGCAGGACGGGCG
>NZ_JBHWZJ010000245.1:0-10802 GCF_042728415.1 Streptomyces sp. NPDC060198
GGCCTCGGCGGGCCCGGGGCCGGCGCCGGGTCGGAGACCGCGCCGGAACCGCAGCCGGTCCCACGCCTGTCGCACGATCAGGACCGCGCCGATGGGCGGCACCAGGATCCCGAGGAGCTGGAGCCAGCTGACGATCGAGCTCCACACGCCGGTCAGCGCGACGACGGAACCGAGGAGGCCGAGGACGACCACGAGCGGACGCATCCGCAGCGGGGTCGTCCCGGACCAGCCCAGCGCCGCGTTGTAGAGGCAGTGCGCCGCGACCGAACCGAGGTTGGTGAGGGTGAAGAGCACGGCGAGTGCGGTGATCCAGGCGCCGTGTCCGGCGAGCAGCCCGAGGTAGGAGCCGCCGTCGGTCTCCGGCGCGACGGCGCTCCCGGTCGCGACGACCGCGCCACCGACCAGGTAGGCGACGGTATTGGTGAGGGGGAAGGCGGATGCGGTGGCCCACACGGCCGACCGGCCGTTGCGACTCCAGCGGGTGAAGTCGGCCGTCATGGTTCCCGAGTCGACGAACCCGGCGACGACGATGCCGACGGCGGACCAGAAGGTGATGCCGTGTCCGTGGCCTTCGAAGGCGAGTGCCTGGGAGACGCTCGCGCCCTCTCGTGCCGCGTACCAGAAGGCGAGCGTCGCGGTGACGAGGAAGAGCGGCACGCCCAGCAGGCCGACGGCGGACAGGGCGCGGATACCGGCGGCCGTGAGGCCGATGTAGACGGCGGCGCCGAGGAGGGCGCCCCACAGCGGAGCCCAGCCGAGGACCTGGTGAAGGGTCGTACCGGTGAGGCCCACCTGGTAGGAGAACCAGCCGATGACGACGGTGGCGAGGAAGCCGGAGACCAGGGCGCGGCCGCGTGGTCCGAAGACCGCGGCGGCCTGCTGGGCGAAGCTGCGGCCGGTCCGTCCCGCGTGGTGGCTCAAGGCGCCCACGTAGGCGAAGAGAAGGAGGTTTCCCGTGAGGATCGCCCAGAAGCCCTGTTCGAGGCCGAGGTTGTAGACGATCAGGCCGCCGAACACGGCGTTGCCCAGGCACATGGGGAAGCCGGCCCACACTCCGGCGACCGAGAGCAGGCTCTTCCTGGCGTGGACCGGTACGGCGGTGTGCTCGTACTCCTCGCCTGCGGTGTGGTGTTCACGGTCGGTGGCGGAGGCGGTGGCCATGCGAGGTCCCTTCGGAGGGGCGGGCGGGTGCGTGGAGCCGGGCGGGCGGTGGGGCGGGGCCGGGCTGCGGGGCCGGGCTGGGCGTCAGCCTGAGGTGGGGCGCTGGGACACGTGGGCGGAGACGACGCGCCAGCCCTGCGGAAAACGGATCCAGGTCTGCGTCTGCCTGCCCGTTCCGGGGACGCCGTCGCGGACGAACAGCGTGGTGGTGACGCCCATGTCCGTGCCGAAGGTGGTGACTTCGGTGCGCACCCGGGTGCGGTCGAGACCGACGGCGGGACGTGCGCGCCGGAAGGCGGCGATCTCCTCGGTGCCGAACAGCTCCTCCCCGGCGCCGACCCGGACCGTGTGCGGGGCGTTCCAGAAGAGTGCCTCCAGGACGGGGACGTCGTTGCCGGTGAGCGCCGCCTCGTACGCGTCGGCCAGCGCGCGGACCTCGGCAACGGTCCCGGGCAGGTTGACCTGACCGGCGGCGGGCGACGAGGTTGCCGTTCCGGCCGGTCCCGGGGACCGTCGCGCGGTCACCGGGCCTCCGCGGCGGGGGCGCCCGATGCGCTGAGGGCCGAAGCGGCGGAGGCCGGAGCGGGGACGCGCGCGAGGGTGGCCCAGTTGGCCAGGAACGCGTAGGCGGGGCCGAGCGCGTTCATGGCGACGACGCTCACCCACGCGGCCCAGACGTTGCCGTGGTCGTAGCCGAAGCCGCCGAAGTAGGTGGCGAAGAACGAGGCGAACCCGAGGAACATGCCCGGGACGAGCGAGATCGGGCGGAGCCGGCCCGCGTACATCAGTGCGGTGTTCAGCACCAGGATGACCGCGCCGAGCAGGGCGTTCTGGGCCAGTCGCCCGCCGCCGACGTGCGGGGCGAGGTGCTGGTCGACCAGCACGATGGCCAGCGCGAAGGCGGAACCGACCGGCATGGCCGCCCACAGGCGTCTGGCGTTCGCGAGGCTGGGACGGCCCATGAGGTGCAGTCCCGCCCAGGAGATGAAGATCGCCCACGGCGGCAGGCCGAGAGCGGTTCCGCCGACGAAGGCGGTGGTCGCGGCGAGGACGGACGCGGTGATCTCGTGCGGGATGCGTTCACTCATAGCGTGCTCCTGACACAACGGAGGGAGGGGGGCACCACGTGCGGTGCGGGATCGGTGTACGGGCCTCGACGGCCGGGCACAGCACGGACCGGGCGGCCGCGCCGACGGCTGGGCTCAGGCGACCCGGACCCGCCGGACGGCCGCACCGCCGGCGAGGACGCCCGGGGCGTCCGTGACATCCGCGATACCGACGGCCTCGGGTTCCGGTGCGTCGAGGAGTTCGGTCGTGCGGACGGTACGAGCGACGACGCGGCCTCGCTTGACGACCAGTCGACGGTCCGGGCGGTCGGCCAGTACGTCCGCGTGGCGGCGGGTACCGAGAACGACCAGGTCGGCCCGGGCGCCGGGGTGTATCCCGTAGCCCTCGTGGACACCGGTGACACGGGCGGCTTCCGTGGTCGCCATGGCGAGAATCCGTGCGGTGTCGGACGGGCTCCCCATGTGGCAGGTCTGGGCGAGGAGCAGACCGATGTCGAGCATGTCGGCGTTGCCGAAGGGGGTGAAGGCGTTGCGGACGTTGTTGGAGGAGTACGAGGTGACCACCCCGCCGTCGAGAAGTTCGCGTACCGGGGTCACACCCCGGCGCACGGCGCGTGTGTCGCCGCGTCCTCCGATGTGCAGGTCGGTGGCGGGCAGCGCGACCACCGCGACCCCCGCTTCCGCGAGCCGTGCGACGACCTCGGCCCGCTCGGCGGACGGAAGGGCGGCGAGCGAGGTCACATGCCCCAGAGTCACCCGGCCGCCGAGACCGTGCCGGAGTGTCGCTTCGGCGATCGCCCCCGCGAGGGCGAAACGGCCGTCGGACGTGTCGTCGGCGAAGTCCGCGTGCAGGTCCGCCGGTACCCCGAACTCGACGGCGAGGCCGAGCACGGTGTCGATGTGGCGGCGACAGGCGTCGGGGTCGGCCTCGTTGTATGCACATCCCCCGACGACGTCCGCTCCCCGCCGGAGCGCCTCCCTCAGAAGGTCGTAGGTGCCCGGCGCCCGCTCGATGCCCTCCTGAGGGAAGGCGACGACCTGAATGTCTACCAAGTGGCGCTGGCTCTCGCGGAGTTCGAGCATGACGTCGAGTCCGGTCAGACCGCCTATCGGATCGACGTCCGGGTGCGCGCGGATCAGGGTGGTGCCGTTGCCCACGGCCCACCGGAGCACCCGCAGCGCGCGGGCACGGACCGACGCGTGGGTGAACTCGCGCTTGAGCCTGCCGGTGACCTCGATGGCACCGGTGAGCGTCCCCTCCGGATTGGGACTCAGGGTGTCCAGCAGCGCCTTGTCCAGGTGCAGATGGGGCTCGATGAATCCGGGGACGACGACGAGCCCGCCGCAGTCGACGGTCTCACGGGCGGGCGTCCCCGCCGCGACCTCGCCCACCAGGGCGATCGAGCCGCCCGAGACGGCGACGTCCACCGGCGGGCGGCCTTCGGCGATCAGTGCGCGGCGCAGTACGAGGTCGTACACGGCTTTCCCCTTCTGACGGCCCGGAGTCCCGGATCGGAGCCGACGTCATCGCGACGTCCAGAAGGTGTATACAGATGCCGCGTTACGGCTTCCGGCGTCGTGTGTGACGCCGCTGTTTCCGACATCTCGCAACGCCCCGCCGCGCCTCCGCCGCGCCAGAACTGCCCTTCTGGCAGCCCGCTTGAGGACTCGTCAGCGTTTCGTGCGCAGACGGTAGGCGGCCTGGGCGCGTCTGATGTGGTCGGCCACCCGCTCGCGGGCGGCGACCGGGTCCTGGCGGCGCAACGCCTCCACGATGGCCTCGTGTTCGGCCCAGGAGTCCGGTGCGCGCCTGGGAAGTTCCACTGAATACACCCACGAGATCTTGTATCCGAGCTGGGCGACGAGCGCGGCCATGGTCGGGCTGCCCGACGCCTCGGCGAGCACTTGGTGGAAGCGGGTGTTCAGAACGGCGAGCCCGGACGAGGAGCCGGCCTCCAGGATCTGCCGGGCCTCCGCCAGCAGCAGTTCGAGCGTCGCGAGGTGCACCGCGGTGCGGCGGGTGGCGGCGCGCTCGGCGCCGAACGGCTCGATGAGCAGCCTGATTCCCAGCAGGTCCTCCGCCTCCTCGTCGCCCAACTCGGCCACGAATGTGCCTCCGTAGGGACGCGAATGTACGAATCCCTCGGATTCCAGGGTGCGCAGGGCTTCGCGTACGGGGATGCGCGAGACCCGGTAGCGCGCCGCCAGTCGTTCCTCCGTGAGACGGTCCCCCGGGGCGAACACCCTGGTGATCACGTCGTTTCTGAGGGCGTCGCACACCGCTTGCCCCGAGTCCCGCCTCCGTACCGTGCCGACTTCGGCCATCGCTCCGCCTCTCAGGGTCCGGCCGGCACGAAGGGGTTAACCGGCCTGTAACGGTTGTATGCAAAGGTCAGCGCCATGAGCGTACTTCAGCCCCACGACGGTGCGACCGAAGGCTTTGCCTACCTCGCCGCGGAACGCGGTGCGACCGCCTGGGGGTTGCTCCCCAACGCCGCTTCCCGCCCCGTGCTCACGGTGAATTCCGGCACCGCCGTGTGCCTCGACACCACGAGCCACGAGGGCATCCTGCCGGATCAGGGACGCGACCCGGTGAAGTTCTTCGCCGAAGCCGGCATCCACGAGCGGGACATCCTCCGCGACGCCGTCGAACTTGCCGCGTCCGCAGAGCCGTTCGACCCGGAGGTGCAGGGGCCTCACGTGGTCACGGGTCCGGTCGCGGTCCGCGGCGCGCGCCCCGGCGACGTACTGGAGGTCGAAGTCCTGCGGCTGCGGCGGCGCACCGACTACGGGGTGATCAGCAACCGGCACGGCCGCGGCGCGCTGCCCGGCGAGTACCCGGTACCAGGGCCGGACCACGAGGACGGTCTCCCGGTACCGGCCGTTTCCCTGGTCGCCCACGTCGACCCGGACGGCCGCGGACGGCTCCCGGTCGGCGACGGGCGCGACATCCGCTTCCCGCTCGCCCCCTTCCTCGGCATCATGGGCGTCGCTCCCGCGACGGACTCGCCCGTCCACTCCGTGCCGCCCGGCGCGCACGGCGGCAACCTGGACATACGGCTCCTCGGTGAAGGGTCGCGCCTCTTCGTGCCGGTCCAGGTGCCCGGGGCGCTGTTCTACGCGGGCGATCCGCACTTCTCCCAGGGCGACGGGGAGGTCGCGCTCACCGCCTTCGAGGCTCCGCTGCGCGCCACGCTCCGGCTGACCCTCCACAGCGACGAGCCCGCTCGGCGGCTCGCGTCCAGGCTCGCCGGCCCGTACGCCGAGACCGCCGGCCATTACCTGGTCACCGGCCTGGACGAGGACTTGGACGAAGCCGTCCGCAAGGCGACCCGGTCGGCCCTCGCCTACCTGTCCGAACGCTGCTCGCTGCCGGGCGCCGTGGCGCTCGCCTATCTGAGCGCTGCGGTCGACCTGCGCATATCGCAGGTGGTCGACCGGGTGAAGGGCGTCCATGTCTGCCTGCCGAAGGCGGACCTGCACCCCCTGCTGACCGGCGCTTCCTCCTCGGCGGGGCGGGCCCGATGACCGCCGTCCGCACCTCGCCCGCCACGGATCCCGCCCCGCTACCGCTCATCGGGCCGTACGTCCCGTGGCTGCCCGTACCCGACCTGCCCGAACCTGCCGCGGCCCAGGGGCTGTCCGGTGCCCGGATCGCGGTCAAGGACGTCATCGACTTCGCGGGCACGCCCACCGGCAACGGCCACCCGCTCCTGCTCGCCGAAGCCGTACCCGCGACCCGTCACGCGGACTGCCTCGGCCGCCTGATCGCCGCCGGAGCCGTCCCGGCGGGCAAGGCCCACACCGACGAACTGGCCTACAGCCTGGGCGGAACCAACGCCCACTACGGCGCGCCCGCCAACCCGGCGGCGCCGGGGCACCTCTGCGGCGGCTCGTCCAGCGGGACCGCCGCAGCCGTCGCCGGACGCCTCGCCGACATCGGACTCGGCACGGACACCGCCGGTTCGATCCGGGTGCCCGCCTCCTACTGCGGCCTGTACGGACTCCGCCCCAGCCACGCCCGCGCCGACCTCACCGGTATCAGTCCGCTGGCCCCGTCGTTCGACACCCCGGGCCTCCTCACTCGTTCCCTGCCCCTGTTGCGGGACGCCGCGGCGGCCCTGCTGGCGGGCACGGAGGCGGATGACCGGGCGCCGCTCCGGGTTCTCGCACCGGCCGACCTCTGGTCCCTGGCGACCGGTCCGGTCCGCGCGGCACTGGCGCCTGCACTCGACCGGCTCGCGGAGGGACTGGGACTGCCGCTCGACCGCTCCCCGCTCTTCGACGACCTGGCTCCGGTGCAGCACACCGGTGCACGGGATGCCTTCAAGACGGTGCAGGCGGCGGAGGTCTGGCGGGTCCACGGCCCGTGGGTGACGCGGGCCCGTCCGGCCTTCGGCCCCAACGTCACGGAGCGGCTGCGTATCGCCGCCGTTGTGGACGGTGCCCGGGAGGAGGCCGCCCGGGCCCGCGTCGCGGCCGTCGCGCGGTGGCTCGGCCGTCGGCTGGACGGTGCCGTGCTGGCCATTCCCGCCACGCCGACCCCCGCACCCGCCCATGCCTGCGCGTCGTCGGCGGACCGTGACGCCCTCCTGGCGCTGACGTGCCTGGCGGGGCTGGGCGGTCTGCCCGCCCTCACCGTCCCCGGCCCCCGGGCGGAAGGACTACCTGTCGGGCTCTGTCTGCTGACCGTCCCGGGCGGGGACGAACAACTCGTCTCGGCGGGCATGTCGATGGAGCCTGGACGCGCATAGCGGGGATGGCGCGGTCGAGTTCGGCGTGAGCGACGGCCTCGGGCTCCGGGCCACCGCGCCGGCCGGTCCCCCACGCGTCGGGGGAGGCCGACTCGTCCGCGGTGGGTCGAAGTCCGAGACGTCGACGTCTTCGGCAATGCGGGGCCGCTCGGCAGAATCCGGAAGTGACCGGGCGCCCCCGCACGAGTCCCAGCACCTGGACCAGTTCCCGAACGGGGTTGGGTCGTCGCGGCGTTGTCCTCCTCCCAAGGACCGGTCTTCCGGCAGCCGGTCGCGACCCGACCGCATGACGGTCGCCCCCGTCGACGACATGCATCGGGGCGGCGTCGCCGGGCCGGGAACGCACCGTCGGAGCGGCTGATGTGACGTCCCACAGCACCTGCGCCGCCCCGCCATCCGGCCTCGACGGCAGCTCCTCCCCGTGAACGGCTCCCGAGCCGCCGGTCACCCGACGGTACGAGGGTGGGCACACCGGACCAACCGGATCGGGCCGGGCTGCCGGTCGGGCGTTGCGGAGGCCGTGCGTCGGCAGCCCGCGTCAGGACTGCAAGGAGGCCCCCTCCCGGGCGCGGGCTCCGGACCGCCCGGCGATCCGGAGCCCCTGCGTGACGACCCCGTACGGAAATCAGCGCCGCCGGGCAGGGCTCGACCAGCCTGAGGCGGTTGGCTGCCTCGACCCGCTCGACGACATCGTGGACCCGAACGATGCGTTCGCCCAGCAGACGACCCGCCTCCGGACAACGAGCCACCACAGCGACCTGGCCCGCTGCATCGCCGGCTCATCGGCCGGTCCGTCACCCGAAGCGATCAGGGCCGAAGGCGGAGCGTCCCCAGGTGCGGCCGGCCGAGGCACGGGAATCCCCCGGTGGGATCGGCCCACGTGCCGGAACGGTTCACCTCCGCCCGCGCGGAGAGCACGCGGCGCAGCGAGCCCGCGAGGTCGGAGCCGACGGTTCACCTCGACTCGCGCGGAGAGCACCCTTCGCGGCCTGCCCTTGTCCGACAGCTCTGCAACTCCTTTACCGAGCGTCGCCACGCCTGCTTCTCGTCCCCGCTGGCGTAACCCGGCAGTGTAAAGATCGCCCCATATATCGGTGGCCAGTTGGGCTACTCGGGGCGGTTGTCAGCGGTCAGTGCTATCTCTGTGTTCATGCAGACATTCGGTGGAGCGGGGACCTCTGCGCACTGCCCCGAGCTCTGCGTCGGCGCCGTCTCTGCCGATGTCCGCGACGAACCCTGCGCCGCCCTCGCCGCCAGCACCAACGTCGGCATGGCCGTCCTCACCCACCCCGCCGACCGCGAACAAGGCTTCCAACTCAGGACCGCGGGCACCCGCGGACGCGAACCTGTCGGCTTCCACGGACTCGCCCTCATCACCTCCCGAGAAAGTCAAGAAATGGCAAACCCCCTCTAACGCCCCAGGTCAAAAAGGGTCCTCTCCGCGCGAGCGGAGGTGAACCGGTGGACGAGATTGAGCACAGGGCTGGACGGAGGTCCTCTCCGCGCGAGCGGAGGTGAACCGCCTCCCACGACGTCCACGCCGAAACCGGCGACGTCCTCTCCGCGCGAGCGGAGGTGAACCGTCGACGGTGTAGGGGAACGGGTCTCCCTCGGTGTCCTCTCCGCGCGAGCGGAGGTGAACCTTTCTTGAGTTCGCTTTTCCTCCCCGAATCGGGGTCCTCTCCGCGCGAGCGGAGGTGAACCGCTGAACGCGCAGCTCGATTCGACCGCGAAGGAGTCCTCTCCGCGCGAGCGGAGGTGAACCGCCGAGCATCGACGTCACGTTCTCCCTGGCGGCGTCCTCTCCGCGCGAGCGGAGGTGAACCGCAGGAATCGGACGCGGCCCGCCGCGCGGCCGAGTCCTCTCCGCGCGAGCGGAGGTGAACCGCGGAACTTGCCCAGCTCCTGCGACGCCGCCAGGTCCTCTCCGCGCGAGCGGAGGTGAACCGTTGCCGATGACGTAGCCGATGCCTTCGCCGTCGTCCTCTCCGCGCGAGCGGAGGTGAACCGCGGGCGCCGCCGTCGCGGCCGACGCCGCCGAGGTCCTCTCCGCGCGAGCGGAGGTGAACCGTCGGGTACGCGACCGTCACCGTCGAGTGCACTGTCCTCTCCGCGCGAGCGGAGGTGAACCGAGCGCGGACGCCCGGCGGCGGTCCCAGTCGTGGTCCTCTCCGCGCGAGCGGAGGTGAACCGGCCGCGGCCGAGGGTCCGGCCCCGAAGTGGACGTCCTCTCCGCGCGAGCGGAGGTGAACCGCTCCTCACCCGGTACACCACGGACACCGTGGCGTCCTCTCCGCGCGAGCGGAGGTGAACCGATCGTCAAGCTCACAGAAGGCGTGAACGGGAAGTCCTCTCCGCGCGAGCGGAGGTGAACCGACCACGGCCATGCGGCAGCTGCTGCACCGCCGGTCCTCTCCGCGCGAGCGGAGGTGAACCGCGCTCCGGCGTCCACCTCATCACCCCCGCCGAGTCCTCTCCGCGCGAGCGGAGGTGAACCGGTGCCCCTCGGCGGCCGTGCGGTCCCGAGCCCGTCCTCTCCGCGCGAGCGGAGGTGATCCGCCCAACGTCAAGGTGATGAACGACCCGTTCAGGTCCTCTCCGCGCGAGCGGAGGTGAGCCGCAGGCGCCCGCCGGCGCCCGGCTGATGGGCGCGTCCTTTCCGCGCGACCGGAGGTGAGCCGTACAGGTGGGCCGGATTGCAGCACGGCGGGTTGTCCTTTCCGCGCGAGCGGAGGTGAGCCGGCGCGGCGCTGCTCTCCGACCCAGGAGCCCAGGTCCTCTCCGCGCGAGCGGAGGTGAGCCGACAAGCTGGTGGACGGACACCCAGCGGCGGGTGTCCTCTCCGCGCGTGGCTGCCGGTGACGCCCTCATCGCACCGAGCGTCAGCCGCCGCCTGATCGAGGAGTTCGCGAACCGTCCTGCGGCAACTGCCCCTCCGCGGCGACTCGATGGCATCACCGAACGGGAACGCGAGGTGCTGACACTCGTCGGAAGCGGCTTGTCCAACAACGAGATCGCGGCCGAACTGTTCATCGGTCACGCCACCACCAAGACCCATGTGGCGCGGCTGCTGACCAAACTCGACGCCCGCGACCGTGTCCAGATCGTGATCATCCCTTACGGAGCGGGACTGGTGTCGTCCTCACCATGACCCGACAGCAAGCAGGTCACCGCAGGCCTGCGATCCGGCCCACCGCCGCTCACGACAACGAGGACGCCTGCGGGCCCGGCTGTTCTCGATCGCCCCCGGCCACCGGGGACCTCAGCCAACGCACTGATGACCGCCGAAGCGTTCCCACTCTGCTGTGGCGTGCAGGAATCGACCGATTGATGAGCAAGATCGAAGTCGGAACGCACCTGTGCAAGCGGGACGACACCGCCCTGTTCCCGCACCTCGACGGCTGTAGGAGCGTCGGCGTCCCGCTGCCGCTCCACGGAGATCGTCAAGATCGTCTCGACGGTGTCGGCCGGCTCGGTGACCAGCGGTCGGGTGGCGGTGACCGTGCCGCTGATCACCTGGGCCGCCCCGGCCTGGCTGGTGGACGCGGCAAGGCTGGGAGCGGATTGACTGCGGGTGAGAGCTGCGTCGAGGACGGCCTTGTGGTCCGGAGCCTCGACGCGCCGGGCCGGTCGTCGCCCCACGGCTCGTCGCCCCCTGCGAGTCGCGCCCGGCGTCTTGTGCCGCAGGGCCTCCGGCACCACTGGAGCATGCCGACAACGCCAGTGGCAGCCATAGCGGGAGGACCGGCCCCCGGGCCGTCCGCACCCCCCACCTTTCTACGCGGCCGCGGCCGCTGCCGCCCCGGGCGAGGGCGGCAGC
>NZ_JBHWZJ010000246.1:0-10789 GCF_042728415.1 Streptomyces sp. NPDC060198
ACAGCAGAGTCGTCCGACGCCCCTCTGTCGTATCCGGGATCCGTCTCGGGGATCCGTCTCGGGGATCCGTCTCGGGAATGCCTCCCCGCTCCGCCCGGAGTGTGCGGCCGGCACTGCTGACGAGCCGCCCGAACGCGCGGATGCGTGGCGTCCCGGACCGTGATTCGCTGGCCAGGTGCCCTCCCGCTCTTCTCCGCACGCTTCCCCGCCGGGGTCCGATCCGGTGCCCGTTCCCCATGGAAGCGGGCTCTTCCGTCGGCAGCCTCGGCTGGACAAGGCGCTGCTGGTGATCCTCGGCCGGCCCCGCCGCCGGCTCGGCTGGCTGCTGCCGCTCGCGCTGCTCCTGGTCGTCTGCTTCGCCGACTGGAACACCTCGGGCGACTTCCGGGTGCTGTCCTGGCTCGTGGTGGTCCCGGTCGTGGCCGCCGCTCTCTGCCCGGTGGGCACCACCGCGCTGTTCGCGGTCGCCGCGGTGGTCGCGTACCGCGTGATCGACCAGGCGTGGGAGCACGGGTACCGCGCGGGACTGCCCGACTTCATCCTCGTCTCCATGGGCGGGCTGCTCGCCATCGCGGCCTCCTGGCTGCGCCGCCGGGGGGAACGCCGTGCGCTCTCCGTCCGGAACGTCGCGGACACCACGCGGGCAACCGTGATCCGACCGCTCCCGCCCAGCTGGGGCGGGCTGCTCCACGCGCACATCTACCTGCCCGCCGACGCGGAAGCCCGGCTCGGCGGCGACTTCTACGACATCCAGCCGAGCCCCTGGGGAACCCGCGCGCTGCTGGGAGACGTACAGGGCAAGGGTCTCGGAGCCGTGGCGGTGGCCGCCAACCTCTTGGGCACCTTCCGCGAGGCCGGCTTCCACCAGCCGGAACTGCGGGTGGTGGCCGAGCGCATGGAGATCAGGATGGAACGCAACCGGCTGTACGAGCAGGCGATGGGCTACAAGGACGGCGACCGGTTCGCCACCGCCGTACTGCTGGACTTCCCGCCGCCAGGTTCGGCCGACGGATACGTCGACGTCATCAACTTCGGACACGATCCGCCCTTCGCGGTCAGCGCGCGCGGGGTACGCCGGCTGGACGCGGGCAGCAGCAGGCTCCCCCTCGGCCTCAACGAACTGGTCCCGTTGTCGGACCGGTCCGCGGGGCCGCACCGGGTGCGCATCGCGGAGGACGAGACGCTGCTGCTCACCACGGACGGGGTGACCGAGGCCCGTGACCGGGCGGGCGACTTCTTCCCGCTGGCCGAGGCGCTGGAGGCGGCCGTGGCGCAGGACCCGCATCTCGCCGAATCGCCGTACCGACTGGTCAGGGCGGTACGGGACAGGATGCTGCGGCACGTCTACGGGCGGCTCCAGGACGACACCACGATCTTCGCCGTCCGGCTCGCGTCTCTGTCCTCGGAACCGGCCGAGCCGATGCTGTCGTTCACCCGCTGGTCCGAGACGTCCGCAACCGCCGCCCTGCCGGGCCGCCAGGACTCCGCCGCCCTGCCCGGCCGCGAAGACCCGGCCGAACCGTCCCGCTGACGCGCCCCGCCGGACAGCGCCCCACCGCGGTGCGCGGCACACGCGCTGAAGGCTGGTACGCGCGGCTCAGCGCGGTACGAGCGTCGTCGCGAGCCGGAGCGCGCCCAGCAGCTCGGCGCGGGTGCCGAGCCCGGCGGGGAGGATGTCCAGCCCGGCCGCTATGGCCGGCTGGGCATGCCGGCGGACCGCCGTGGCGACGCCTTCGACGAACGCCCCGGTGGAGGAGGTACCCAGCTCCCCGCCCACGATCAGGGCCGAGGGGTTGAGGAGGTTGCAGAACGAGGCGAGGACACCGCCGAGCGTCCGGCCGGCACCGTCCAGAATGCGCTCGGTGACGGGGTCGTCCACCTGAGGGAGAAGGCGCGGACCGGACACCACTCCGGGGTGGGTGTGGGCGATCTGCGCCGCGAGGGCGGAGACGGACACCACGGTCTCCAGGCAGCCCCGGTTGCCGCAGCGGCACATCTCGGTGTGTCCCGGCAGCTGGGTGTGCCCGATCTCGCCCGCGTACCCCAGCGCCCCTCGGTAGGGCGCTCCGCCGACGACGATCCCCGCCCCGATGCCGTGCGAGACCTTGACGTAGAGGAAGTCGGTGTAGCAGCGGCCGACGCCGAGGTGCAGTTCTCCGTACGCCCCGAGAAGGGCGTCGTTCTCCGCGTGCACGGGTACGCCGAGGCGCTGTTCCAGCTCCTTGCGGGGAGCGAGGCCCACCCAGCTCGACAGGATGGTGGGGGAGCGGACGAGCCCCGACGCTGTGTCGAGCGGGCCGGGCACTCCGGCGACGACGGCACCGAGCCGGTCGACCCCGAACGATCCACGCAGTCCGTCGAGCAGACCCGCCGCACGGTCGATGGCCTCGACGGCCCGCATGTCGACGTCGAGTTCCACCCGTTCTTCGGCGACGGGGCGGCCGAGGGAGTCGCCCAGGGCCACGTTGATGTGGTTGTGGCCGAAGTCGATGGCCGCCACGGGAGCGCCCCCGTCCCGGGGGACGACGCGGAGCACCGCTGCGGGCCGGCCGCTGCCGGAGCCCGGTCCGCCCCCCTCGGCCTGTGTCTCGGTGACGCGTTCGTCGGCGAGCAGCCGGGCCACGGCGTGGTTGACGGTGCTCCGGGAGAGCCCGCTGAGTTCGACGATCCGCGCGCGGGTCAGTTGGCCCGCCGACTGGATGTGCCGGAAGACGTCCTCGCGAGTCCGGTCGCGGGGCGAGGAGCCTGCTGACGTCTGGGGCATGCGCAGATCCTAAGGTCATGCCGCCCGTACGCGGCGGGTGTGCGACGGCTCCCGTTCACCCTCAAGTGCCGTCGTCCGTAACCCGATAGCCCTCCACGGAAGTCCGTGGAAGTCGTCCGGTGGCTCTGTTTCCGACAACCTGTGAACCGAGTTCGCGAGCCATGACTCCGCTCGGAGCGCCCCGACGACCTCGTTCCTCCGGCGCCTCCGGAACCGGTTCCGAGCCCTGTCCTCTCTCAACAACCCTTCTGACGTGCCCTTATAGCAGACAGTCCGTCCAGAGTCACGGTGTCTGACCTGCGGGAAACCCCCAACCCTCATTCGACCAATCAAAGGCCGAAAACCTCGCGAGACTCATCATGTTTTTGCCATTGACCACAGAAAAGGTCGCTCTTAAGGTCAGCTCAGCTCACGCCGAGCGGACGATCCTTCCGCAGACCTCCGGGCTGGAGGTTTGCCCGTCCGGCATGAACCTCCTATCTGGACATTGCGGTTGAGAGAGGACTTACTGACATGAGCACTTCACGTCTGCCCAGAGGTGTGCGCCGCGGCCGGGCCATCGCGATCGCCGCCGCCACCGCGGTCGTCGCCGGCATCGTCTTCACCGGAGTTCCCGCGGCCACCGCGGCCACCTCCGACCCCAACCCGGCGGCGCTGGAGCTGAAGAACGCGGCGCTGTCGCGGGAAGCCGCCACCCAGGGCATGGTCCTTCTCGAAAACCACGACCACGCGCTCCCGATCGCCAAGAAGGGCAACGTCGCGCTCTTCGGTGTCGGCGCCTACAAGACCGTCAAGGGCGGTACGGGCTCGGGCGCCGTCAACAACCGGTACACGATCTCCGCCCGTCAGGGCCTGACCGACGCCGGCTACAAGGTCACCACGAACGACGCCTACTGGTCCGCGATGACCCAGGCCTACGACACCAAGTACCCGGCGAGCGCGACGGGCAGCGTCTTCGGAACCGCAGTCGACTACTCGTCCGTCGAGCAGCCGCTGACCGCCGCCAACGTGGCGCCCTCGGCCGCCACCGACACCGCGGTCTTCGTCGTGGCGCGGAACTCCGGCGAAGGCTCCGACCGCACCTCCGGCAAGGGCGACTACCAGCTCAGCGACGTCGAGCGCGCCAACCTGAAGCTGCTCGGCCAGACGTACAAGCGCGTCGTCGTCGTGCTGAACACCGGCGGCATCGTCGACACGTCGTTCTTCCAGGAGATCAACAGCGAGGTCAAGAACGCTCCCGGCGGACAGGCGCTCGACGCGCTGCTGCTGATGAGCCAGGCCGGCCAGGAGAGCGGCGCCGCCCTCGCCGAGGTGCTCAACGGCACCGTCACCCCGTCGGGCAAGCTCACCGACACCTGGGCCTCGCAGTACTCGTACTACCCGGCGTCCGCCACGTTCGGGAAGAACGACAACGACCCGCTGACGGAGCAGTACACCGAGGGCATCTACGTCGGTTACCGCTACTTCGACTCGCTCTACAAGAAGCTCAACCCCGCCGACCCGTCGAGCGTCGTCAACTACGAGTTCGGCTACGGCCAGTCGTACACCGACTTCGACATCGAGGCGCAGCAGGTCAAGGCCGACGCCAAGACCGTGAAGGTCACCGCCAAGGTCACCAACACCGGCCGCGCCTACTCCGGCAAGGAGGTCGTCCAGGTCTACGTGTCGGCCCCGCAGACCGGGCTCGACAAGGCGTACCAGCAGCTCACCGGCTACGCGAAGACCGACAACCTCGCCCCGGGCCAGTCCCAGACGGTGACGATCAGCTTCGACACCACCTCGCTCGCCGCCTACGACGAGTCCCGCGCGGCCTATGTCCTGGACGCCGGCGACTACGTGGTGCGCGTCGGCAACTCCTCCCGGAACACGCACGTCGCGGCCCGCCTGAACCTCGCGAAGTCCGTCGTCACCGAGCAGGACCACACCGAGCTGGCCGACCAGAAGCCCGCCACCGAGCTCACCAGCTCCACGGCGGACTTCTACACCTACCCGGGTGAGAAGTCGGAGATCGCGCGGGCAGGCCGGATCAAGCTGAACCCGTCCTCGTTCCGTACGGAGAAGAAGGCGTCGCCGTACCAGCAGAACGTCTCGGTCGACTCCTCGTCCCCGTACTACGCCCTCGACGGCGACAAGATCTCTTCCACCACGGTCTACCTCGACCCGAAGCAGAAGAACTGGGAGGGCACCGGCTCGGCGTACGCCCCGAAGACCGGTGAGCAGGTCAAGCACGTGTCCACGAACACGGCGACCACCCTGTACGACGTCGCCAAGGGCAAGGCGACCATGGAGCAGTTCGTCGCCGGCCTGAGCGTCTCCCAGCTCGCCGACATCGTCGAGGGCTCCAGCGCCGCGGGCACCACGCTCACCGCCAAGGGCGCCGCCGGCTACACCACGCCGAACTACGAGAAGCTCGGCATCCCCGGCATGGCGCTGTCGGACGGCCCCGCCGGCCTCCGCCTCACGCAGCAGATCGGCACCGGCGACACGGCCACCTACCAGTTCGGCACCGCCTGGCCCGTCGGCACCCTGCTCGCCCAGAGCTGGGACCGCGACCTGGTCGCCGAGGTCGGTACGGCCGTCGGCGAGGAGATGCAGGAGTACGGCGTCCAGCTCTGGCTCGCGCCGGGCATGAACATCCACCGCGACCCGCTCAACGGCCGCAACTTCGAGTACTACTCGGAGGACCCGCTGATCTCCGGCCTGACCGCCGCGGCCACGACCGAGGGCGTCCAGTCCATCCCCGGCGTCGGCGTGACGATCAAGCACTTCGCCGAGAACTCGCAGGAGACCAACCGCACCACCAGTAACTCGGTGATCGGTGAGCGCACGCTGCGCGAGATCGAGCTCAAGGGCTTCGAGATCGCGGTCAAGGCTGCCCAGCCGATGTCGGTGATGAGTTCCTACAACAAGATCAACGGCACCTGGACGGCGAGCAACTACGACCTGCTCACCGACCTGCTGCGCGGCGAGTGGGGCTACAAGGGCACGGTCATGTCGGACTGGGGCGGCAGCCACGGCTCGCTGACCTCGATGTACGCCGGCAACGACCTCATCGAGCCCGGTGGCAACCCGGCCGAGGTCATCAACGCCATCAAGCGGGTGGCTCCGACCACCGACGTCACGGGCCTGCCCGTGTACAACAGGACCGTGACCACCACCCGCACCTCCTACACCTGGCAGTTCGGTGGGTTCACCCCGTCGGCCACCGGTGGCACGACCCTGGCCACCACGGTCGACGCCAAGACCGACCTCTCGAAGACCCCTCTGTCCGGCGAGACCGTCCGGGACGCGTACAACAACCAGGTGTTCACCCCGAACGCCAAGTACGCCTCGGTCGACGCCGCGTACAAGGCGGTCGCCGCCATGCTCGACCCGAGCGCCGCCGGCCTGTCGGCCGCCCAGAAGGCCGGCATCAGCCTCACGAACGTCCAGCACGCCACGGCCGGTGACGACACCAGCCCGGTGGTCGCCTACACCGTCGCGATCAAGGGCGACTACCCCGCCCAGGGCTACCCGCTGCGCCTCGGCGACCTCCAGCGGAGCGCGATCCGCGTCCTCACCACCGCCTCGCAGAGCTCGGCGTTCGAGGAGCTCGCCGGCCTGAACGGCGTGAAGGGCATCAAGGTCGGCCCGTACACCTCGCAGTTCAAGAACCTGGAGCCCGCGGTCACCTCGACGCTGAGCAAGGTCTCGAAGGCGTCCGGCAGCGAGCACGGCTCCGACAACAAGGGGCATGGCTCGGACAACCACGGCCACGGCTCGGACAACCACGGCCACTCGGGACACTGATCCCACGGGAGGCGCCACCGAGTCCGGTGCCGCCTCCCACCAGGCACTCCTCCGGAGCGCCCCGACCCGCTTCCCCTCGGGTCGGGGCGCTTTCGTCGTCACGGCACCCGATCGCCCTTCGACCGAGCCCGGCAGACACGGAAAAGACCCCTCCGAACTGCGTTTCCGCAGTTCGGAGGGGTCTTGATACGTGGAGCCTAGGAGATTCGAACTCCTGACATCTGCCTTGCAAAGGCAGCGCTCTACCAACTGAGCTAAGGCCCCGGACAACGAACGCCGCCGTCCACGATCCGTACGTGGGGCGCCCGTCGCAGACCAGAGTACCGGGTCCCGGCGGGTTTCCCACAAAGAGATGGGGACTCCCGGGGGACGACCACTCTCCGTAAGATGTCCGACTAGGTTCGCAGCAGCGAAGGGGAGGCGTTATGGACGCAGCGCAGCAAGAGGCAACCGCAAGAGCGAGAGAACTCCAGCGCAGTTGGTACGGGGAGCCGCTCGGTGCACTCTTCCGCCGGCTGATCGATGATCTTGGCCTGAACCAGGCCCGGCTCGCGGCCGTACTCGGGCTGTCCGCACCCATGCTCTCCCAGCTGATGAGCGGCCAGCGGGCCAAGATCGGCAACCCAGCGGTGGTCCAGCGCGTCCAGGCGCTCCAAGAGCTCGCGGTCCAGGTCGCGGACGGCAGCGTCAGCGCGGGCGAGGCCGCCGACCGGATGGACCAGGTCAAGAAGTCCCAAGGAGGATCGGTTCTGTCCACCACCGGCCAGACCACGACCACGGGCGGAGCACCTACCGTGCGCCGGGTCGTCCGCGAGATCCAGTCGCTGCTGCGGTCGGTCTCGGCGGCAGGCGACATCATCGACGCGGCCGACTCCCTCGCCCCGACCCACCCCGAACTGGCAGAGTTCCTCCGGGTGTACGGCGCGGGCCGCACCGCGGACGCCGTCGCGCACTACGAGGGACACCAGAACTAGGGTTCGGACCGGGCCGGACCGGACGGCGTCACGCCGGCCGGGCCGGACGATCCGCCGACGGGCCCGCCGGCAGCGACACCAGGACCGGCCGCAGGCCGCGCGTCGGTGCCGGGGCTCACGCGACACCTGGCACCCGGTCGCAACCGGAGTTCAGGCACCCTGCACCATCCGGCACAGGACGGGGAGCGGACACAGCGCAATGGGTGAGGTATTCGCCGGCCGGTACGAACTGGTCGATCCGATCGGACGCGGTGGTGTGGGCGCCGTCTGGCGCGCCTGGGACCACCGGCGCCGCAGGTACGTCGCGGCCAAGGTGCTCCAGCAGAGCGACGCGCACACGCTGCTGCGCTTCGTGCGCGAGCAGGCGCTGCGCATCGAGCATCCCCATGTGCTCGCGCCCGCCAGCTGGGCTGCCGACGACGACAAGGTCCTCTTCACCATGGATCTGGTCAGCGGCGGTTCCCTGGCCCATGTCATAGGCGACTACGGCGCGTTGCCGCCGCGCTTCGTCTGCCTCCTGCTCGACCAGTTGCTCTCCGGGCTGTCGACCGTGCACGCCGAAGGCGTGGTGCACCGCGACATCAAACCGGCCAACATCCTGATGGAGGCGACCGGTTCGGGGCGTCCGCACCTGCGGCTGTCGGACTTCGGCATCTCGATGCGCAAGGGTGAACCTCGGCTGACCGAGACCAACTACGTGGTGGGCACACCGGGTTACTTCGCTCCGGAACAGATGATGGGCGCCGAGCCCGACTTCCCCGCCGATCTCTTCGCGGTGGGGCTCGTCGCGCTCTACCTCCTGCACGGCCGCAAGCCGGACTCGCGGGCGATCATCGAGCACTTCGTCGCCCACGGCACCCCCGGCGCCCCGCAGGGGGTGCCGGAGCCCCTCTGGCAGGTGCTCGCCGGACTGCTCCAGCCCGACCCGCAGGCCCGTTTCCGCACCGCGACCGGTGCGCGCAAGGCGCTGGCCGCGGCCGTGGAGATGCTGCCCGAGTCCCCGGCGGAGGAGGAGCCGGTGGAGGTGTTCGACCAGATCGGTCCCCTGCCGGAAGGCTTCGGCCCCGACGGTCCGCTCAACAGCCCGTTCGGCGGCTCGCCCGGAGGGTTCCAAGGCAACCCGCCCAACTCCCCGCAGGCGGGGCCCCAGGAGCACGGTGGCGCCGCCCCGGCCCCCGGCGGCGGTCAACTCCCCCACCGGGCGGCTCCGGTGTCCCACCGGCCCGGCCTGCCGGTTCCGGCCCCCGCCCCGGCCACCCCCCTGCCGTCCATGTCGGAGACCGGCAGCTTCCATCTGGCCCCGCCACCCGACCCGTCGTCGTGGCCCGCCGCCCCCACGCCCTCCTCGGCCACCGCCGCGACGGCCCCGGGGCACCCCGGACCGACCCCGACACGCGGCTACACCGCGCCTCAGGGCCATCCGGCCGGCGCGGCACCGGCGGCACCCGCCGCTCAGTCGTCCCCCGCTGGGCCACGGACCCGTGCGGCACGGCCGGGGCCCTCCCCGAAGGTGGCCGTCCCGGTCCTGCTGGTCGCGCTGGTCTGCTTCGCCGTCGGCATCTGGGCGCTCACCCAGGCCTGAGGGCCGACCGGTTCACCCACCGGGCGCCCGGCACCGCGCGGCGGCAGCGGCACGGCGGTCGCCGGACCCGCCGGCCGCTACCAGGCCTGCGGCGGCCCTCCGTACGGCGAGGGCCGCCCGGTGGTCCCGTCGGCGGCCACCGGAGCTCCCGCCCCCTGCCTACGGCGGGCCAGCAGCGTCCAGACGCCGAGCCCCAGCACCAGCACCGTCCCCGCGCCGATCCCGCCCACACCGACCAGCCGCATGGTCGCGCTCCTCGCGGCCTGCGGCGCGTTCTGGCCGCTGCGTGCCATGTCCCGGTCGTCGTCGCTGACACCGAAGATCCCGGCGTCACCGGCGTACGGAGACGCCTGCGCGTCGTTCTTCACCTGGACCGTGAGGGTCAGCTTGATCGGACCGGCGCCGTACTCCTTCGCCACCTGGGGGCTCAGTCCGACCGACACGTAGTACCAGCCGGCGAAACGCATGCCGGAGACGCCGGTCGCCGAGGCGTAGCGATTGCTCCAGCCGACCGGGGGAAGCGGGTCGAGGGAGACGGAAGCGGGCCTTCCGGAGTACGAGAGGACCTCCCCTTCCACGTGTCCGCGCGCCGGGTTCGCCAGCGCGAGCGAGAGCGCGTTGCCGAGGAAGGTGGTCGAGGCGTTGTTGTTGCTCAGCTCGGCAGTGACGTAGAGCTGCTGCCCCCAGTCCACCGGAACCCGGTAGAAGCGGGTCTGGCCGGGCGAGACGGCGTCCTTCCACTCGCCCGGCTCCAGACCGGTCGCGTCGTTGAACCCGGTGCCGCCGGAGCGGGTGGCGCGGGGCGCCGACGTGGGCAGCGGGGCGGGCGATTCGGACGCGAACTCCGTGGGCGCGGTGGTGGGTTGGGAACCGGCTGCCTTCAACACGGGCTCGACGTCGTGGCGGATCTCCAGGTCCCACTCCTCGGGGGAGGAGGTCTCCTTGCTCTTCCGCTCGATCAGGACGTCGTACGCCCCCGCGTCCTGGCAGTACGAACTCCCCTCCTTGACGGTCCGGACCGCGTACGCGGAGATCGGGCGCGCGAACTGTGCCGAACCGACGAGGGCGTCCCCCGAACCGCAACTCGAGTCGTTGCGGTCACGGAGGGACACGGTGATCCCGTCGCCGTAGGCGACTTCGCCGTCCGCGGACCTGGGCACCGCGACCGCCGAGACGTACGCGTCCGAGGCGGCGTCCAGGTTCACCCGGTAGTAGAGCTTCTCCCCGGGCTTGATCGAACTGCGGTAGACCGAACCGGCTTCCAGCACCGACGCGTCGGCGTTAGCCACCTTCCCGGTCACCTGCTTCGCGCCCGGGTCGAAGGCGTACGGGGCCGGATCGGCCGCGTACGCGGGCCCGGACAGGGCCAGTACCGCACACATCGCGGCGACGGCCGCCGACGCCGTCCGGACGCCCCTGCCGATCTGCCTCTTCACGCGCTCCCCCTCGTCGTCCCGGCGACCGCCCGGCACCCCGGCCGTCCCTGCACGCATCTCGCGGCGACGCCACCGGAGCGCTCGCCACTGCGGCGGCCTCGATGCGCGTCCATCCTGCCCCCCAGGCCCCTCCGCTGTCTGCGACCACGGCGGATCAGTGCCGTTTCCGGACGAGGGGCCGCCGGGGGCGGGAGACCGGCGAGGAAGCGCCGGGAACCGGCCCCGGACAGCACGAAGCCCCGGC
>NZ_JBHWZJ010000247.1:0-10669 GCF_042728415.1 Streptomyces sp. NPDC060198
TGCCACGGCATCCGCCCGCCCTCGGCGTTCCGCGGGGCGCCCCAGCCGCCCGCGTCTGCCCGAAAGGGTGAACTTGCCCCCGAATGCGGCGTGTCCCGGCATCGCAGGAGCCATGGTGCGGAAGAGGCGGGTGGGGCCGTCACCTCCGCGCGGGGCGCGGGAGCGGGCATGAGGGGAGTGACCGTGAAACCAGTCAAGGGGAGGCCGCCGGCACCGCTGCGGGACCGGGCGCGCTACCGGTTCGACCGGACGCTGGCGCGCTCCACCGGCACCCTGATGGGCTGGCTGGTCCTCACCTGCCTGACCGTCGTGGTCCCGGTGAGCGCGGTGCTGGTGTGGACGGACCCGGGCGCGCCCCGGTCGCTGGCCGACCGGCTGACCGCGGTGTGGCGGACCAGCGCGGAGACGCTCCGGCTGGGCTCCGCCACGGGGGCCCCGCTCCGGCTCGCCCTGTCCGCACTGCTCGGGCTGGTCGCCCTGCTCGGCGTGTCGACCCTGGTCGGGGTCGTCACCACCGGTCTCGCCGACCGCATGACGGAGCTGAGCCGGGGGCGGTCGAGGGTCCTGGAACACGGCCACGTCGTCGTGCTCGGCTGGTCGGACCAGGCGACCACCGTGGTGAGCGAACTGGTCGCGGCCCAGGCACCGAACCGGCCGCGGGCCGTCGTCGTGCTCGCCGACCGGGACAAAGCGGAGATGGAACGCGCGCTCGCCGCCCATCTTCCGCCGCGCGCGCGGGCGCGGACCATCTGCCGCAGCGGCCCGGCCAGCGACCCCGCTGTGCTCGCCCTCGTCAGCCCGCGCACCGCCAGCACCGTCCTGGTGCTGCCCTCGGGGGAGCCGTCCGCGGACGCCGAGGTGCTGCGGGTCCTGCTGTCGCTGCGCGCGGTGCTCGGCGAGGATACGGACGGGCCGCCCGTGCTCGCCGCGGTGCGGGACGACCGGTACCGCGCCCCCGCGCGTCTCGCCGCCGGGCCGCGCGGCACGGTGCTGGAGACCGACACCGTCACCGCCCGGCTGATCGCGCAGTGCGTCGGCAGGCCGGGACTCTCCCTCGTACTCCGTGACCTCCTCGACTTCGCGGGCGACGAGTTCCACCTCGCCGATGCCACCGCCTTCCACGGGGGGACCTTCGGCACGGCCCTGCTGGGACACCCGAACTCCTGCGTGGTCGGCCTGCTCACCCCCGAGGGCCGCACGCTGCTCAACCCGCCGGCCCGCACCCCGGTCGAGCCGGGCGGCCGCCTGATCGTGCTGGCACTGGACGACGACAGCACCCGGGTGGAGGACTGCCGGCATCTGGTCGACCCTTCCGCGATGGCCACGGACGGCTCCCCTCCCGACGACCCCACGCGTCTGCTGGTGCTCGGCTGGAACCGCCGAGCCCCGCTCGTCGTCGCCCAGTTGCTGGAGACGGCCCGCCCCGGCTCCGTCCTCGACGTGATCACCGACAGCACCGTCCCCGGGCCGAGGGAGCCGGAGGACGGCACACCGGCACCGCGCGGGTCCGCGAACGGGGCACCCGAGGCCGCGTCGTTGAGGTTCCGGTCGGCCGCGCTGTCGCGGCCCGAAGCCCTGCTCGGACTCGACCTCACCCCGTACGACGGGCTGGTCGTGCTCGGACCCGATCCGGGTGAGAGCGCGGACCGCCCCGACGACTGGACGCTGGTCACCCTGCTGGCGCTGCGGCTGCAGGAGGAGCGCGCCGGACGCGAACTGCGCGTCGTCACCGAACTCACCGACGACAGCAACCGTCCGCTGGCCCCCGTCAACCACGGCTCCGACATCATCGTCAGCGGGAAGCTGACCGGACTGCTGATGGCCCAGATCACCCAGAACCGGCACCTGGCCCCGGTGTTCGACGAGTTGTTCTCCGGCGACGGCGCGAACGTCCTGCTCCGCCCCGCCGCCACGTACGTCCGCCCGGGCGGCGAAGCCACCTTCGCCACCGTCGTCGCCGCCGCCCGTGACCGGGGCGACTGCGCGATCGGCTACCGCTGCCACGACCGGTCGGCCCCCGGCACGGACCACGGCGTCCGGCTCAACCCGCCCAAGGCGGAGCGGCGTGTGTGGAGTCAGGGGGACCAGGTGGTCGTGGTGGGTACGCCCCCGGCGAGCACCGCTGCCCTTGCCGGACCGCCGCACCCGGGCACGTACCGGGGCGACCCCCCGACGGGGCCGTTCGATCCGCTCGGCGGAGGGCGCCCGTAGACTTGGCGGGTGGACCGGTCGATGGGGTTGCGAGAGCGCAAGAAGCTGCGGACGAGGGAGACCATCTCCGAGGTCGCGATCGCGCTCTTCCTGGAACACGGATTCGACCAGGTCTCCGTCGCCGACGTCGCTGCCGCCGCCGAGGTCTCCAAGCCGACGCTCTTCCGGTACTTCCCCACCAAGGAGGACCTGGTCGTCCAGCGCTTCGCCGACCACCAGGACGAGAGCGCCGAGGTGGTGCGGAACCGTCCGGCCGGGGTGAGCCCGGTCGACGCCCTCCACCGGCACTTCCTGGACGGGCTGGAAGCCGGTGACCCCATCACGGGGCTCAGCGACCACGAGGGCGTCCTCGCCTTCCACCGCCTCGTCTACTCCACCCCCGGCCTCGTGGCCCGCTCCGCCCAGTACCTCGCCCGCGCCGAGGAGGAACTCGCCCGCGCCCTCGCCGACACCCTCGGCGAGGAGTCCCGGGAGGTCACGTCCCGGCTGCTGGCGGGACAACTGGTCGCCACCCAGCGCATCCTGGCCTCGGCGAACTGGCAGCGCATCGTGGACGGCAGATCGGCCGGGGACGTCCGCCCCGAAGCCGTCGCGGACGCGGACCACGCCTTCGCCCTGCTGAACCGGGGGATCGCCGCACTCACGCACCCCGGCGGCGACGCCACTGCCGCCACCGGCTGACGCTCCGGCGCTCCCTGGCGTGTCTCCGTGCGGTCCCGGTGCTCCCCGCCGTGTGTGGCGTCCGGCACAGCGCCCGCCCCCGCCCCGGCCGTCGCCCGCGCCGCATCCCTTGTGCCCGCTGGTCCGGCCACCGTCCGCGGGCGGCGGCGCGCCGGAGCACGGTGACGGGGATCTCCTCCGCCGGACGTCGTTCGTCGGGCACTGTGGTGCGGTCGGGGGACCTCCACTGCCGTACGACCGAGCGAGATGCCATGACCGCGACCACCGCAGCTGCCGAACGCCTCCACCACTCCCGCCGCGCACGTCGCGCCCGCACCGGTGGCCCGGGGGAGAGGGGACCGAAGGTCCTCGAACACGTCCTCGGCTGGACCCTCGTCCTCGTGCTCGCTCTCTTCGTCACCCGGGCCGGCCTCATGTGACCCGCGCGGCGGGGCACCCGAGCGGCCTCCCGGCAGCCGATCACGTGCTCGCACACCCGGTGACGGGGGCGCCCCGATCGGGCATACTCGACGCGCCACAGCCGCTGACCGGCGCCTTCCGCGATCCGGAAGGGCAGGATCGGTTGGGCACGTACGACCTGTGCCGGGCCCAGCCCGGACCACTCGGCGACGCGGCTCCCCACCCCGGGCCCGTACGCCGTCACGCCCGACAGGGAGGAGAGCGCCGTCATGCCCGACCGAGCCCCGCAACCGGTTGAACGCCGTCTGCCCACCGAGGAATCCCGGCAACTGCTCACGCTGGTCCGCGACATCGTCGCGAACGAGATCGCGCCCCGGGCGGCCGACGAGGAGGAGGCGGGGCACTTCCCGCGCGAACTCTTCACCCTCCTCTCCGCATCGGGCCTGCTGGGCCTGGCGTACGACTCCGGCTTCGGCGGCGGGGACCAGCCGTACGAGGTCTACCTCCAGGTCCTGGAAGAGCTGGCCGCCGCCCGGCTGACCGTGGGACTCGGCGTCAGCGTGCACTCCCTGGCCTGCCACGCGCTCGCCAACTACGGCACCGAGGAGCAGAAGAAGGCACATCTGCCCGCGATGCTCTCCGGCGGACTCCTGGGCGCCTACTGCCTCTCCGAGCCGGCGTCCGGCTCCGACGCGGCCTCGCTGCACACCAGGGCGGTGCGGGACGGCGACGACTGGGTGCTCAACGGCACCAAGGCGTGGATCACCCACGGCGGCATCGCCGACTTCTGCACGGTGCTCGCCCGCACCGGCGCCGAAGGCCCCCGAGGCATCACCGCGTTCCTGGTCCCCGGCGACGCCGAGGGGCTCAACGCGGCCGCTCCCGAACGGAAGATGGGCATGAAGGGGTCGCCCACCGCCCAGCTGGCCTTCGACGGCGTACGGGTACCGGACGACCGCCGGATCGGCGAGGAAGGGCAGGGCTTCGCCATCGCGCTCTCCGCGCTCGACTCCGGTCGTCTGGGCATCGCGGCCTGCGCGATCGGCGTCGCCCAGGCCGCGCTGGACGAAGCCGTCGGATACGCCACGGACCGGCGGCAGTTCGGGCGTCCGATCGCGGACTTCCAGGGGCTGCGCTTCCTGCTCGCGGACATGGCGACCCAGATCGAGGCCGGCCGGGCGCTGTACCTGGAGGCCGCCCGGCTCCGCGACGCCGGGCAGCCCTTCTCCCGCCAGGCCGCCATGGCGAAGCTGTTCTGCACGGACGCGGCCATGCGCGTCACCATCGACGCCGTGCAGGTGCTGGGCGGTTACGGCTACACCCGGGACTTCCCCGTCGAACGCCTGATGCGGGAGGCCAAGGTGCTCCAGATCGTGGAGGGCACCAACCAGATCCAGCGGATGGTCATCGCCCGCCACCTCGCCGGCCCCGAATCGCACTGATCCGCTGCGGCAGGGTCGACCACACCGGCGCCGTCACGATCCGGGTCCACTCCTGGTCGTGACGGCCCGGCAAGGTGCGCCCCGAGCCCTCCCAGTCGCGGAGCAGCGCGAGATAGATGGGGGATTCCGAGGGCGGTGTCGCCGACGAGGGCTGCGCGGCGGACGGTAAGGCCCTGCCCACCGTCCTCGCGTGCGGAGTGCCCGCACCGGGGGCTGCCGCGGCGACGCGGGGTTCCGGCTCGCGACGGAGCGGTGCCGTGGGCCGGGGAACCGATTCTTCGGAGGGCGGGGCGACGAGACGGCGACGACCGGAGCCCGCCGTGGTGTCCGGGATGGTCATACCGGACCAACGCCCGAGGCGCCGTCGGGTCACTGTACGAGCGATGCGGGCGGGTGTTCGAGACGGGTCCGCCCGCCGGGACCCGCACCACGTCGGCGACGCCGTCGCGGTGCGCGGGGCACGGGGCTTCGACTCAGGCGGCGCGACGCATCTGCGGCATGCGCATCGGGCGCGAGCCGGGGCCCCCGGCGTGCGAGAACGGCTGCATCCGCCAGTCGAGTCCCTGGGGGAGCGTCAGCAGCAGCGCGGTCTCCTGCTCCTGCACCTCCAGCGTCTCGTCGGCGGGCTCGGCCTCGGCGGCGTCACGACCCGTACCGGCGCAGACGGTCAGCACGAACGGGTTCCAGGGGGTGGGGCAGAGTGCGTGCTCCGGGAACACGTCCTCGTCGGCGAGGAGCGCGATCGGCTGCTCGCAGTCCGGGCAGAAGACCCGGTACATCTCAAAGGTGTCGTACGCGTCGGACAGGCTGTCCTCGTCCGTATCGACGGGCTCCGGTTCGCTGTGACCGGTGAGCTTCAGGCTCTGCATGGGAAGTCCCCCCTCGGTGGGCCGGTGAGGCGCGGTGACCCCGACCACACCAAGCACTTCCCGCAGTGACTCCGCTGTAACCGCTACCCGGGTAGACAACGGGCGGTAAACATGTGGCCTTGGTCACATGCCATGCGCAGGTGCCCTTCGCGGCCTTCCCGGGCCGCTCCCCGGAGGGTCCTCAGCGGGTCCGCGAAAGCTTCACCGGCCCGCGAAACCCGGCACGCCCACACGCCACTTCACCTGAATCGTCCAGGTGTGTCCGGTGCGGGGCCGGCTTGTCCGCCCCGCGGTCCCCCCGACCGGCCGCAGCGTGCCGGGCCCGCCGGGCGCGCCCCGGGACTTTGCGGACCGGACCTGGGGCAATAGGTTGACCGCATGGAGGAGCTGGACCGTCAGATCGTGGAGTTGCTCGTCAAGGACGGGCGGATGAGCTACACCGACCTGGGCAAGGCCACGGGCCTGTCCACATCGGCCGTTCATCAGCGTGTCCGCAGACTGGAGCAGCGCGGGGTGATCCGGGGCTACGCCGCGGTCGTCGACCCCGAAGCCGTCGGCCTGCCCCTCACCGCGTTCATCTCGGTGAAACCGTTCGACCCCAGTGCCCCCGACGACATCGCCGAACGGCTCGCCGGCGTGCCCGAGCTGGAGGCCTGCCACAGCGTCGCCGGGGACGAGAACTACATCCTCAAGGTGCGGGTGGCCACCCCGCTGGAGCTGGAACACCTGCTCACCCGCATCCGCTCGCTGGCCGGAGTCTCCACCCGGACCACCGTGGTCCTGTCCACCCCGTACGAGGCGCGGCCCCCGCGCATCTGACCAGGTCGCCCGGGAGTGCGGCCGGGGTGCGCCGCGCGCTTTCGGGAGGGGCGCGGACCACCGTCGCCGGGGCACGCGGGAGACTGGTCCCATGACCGAGAGCACCGCCCCCCAGAGCGACCCCGAACACCGCACCGTGCTGCTGCGCGGTGGAGACGTCCACAGCCCCGCCGACCCGTTCGCCACCGCGATGGTCGTCGAACGCGGGCACGTCGCCTGGGTGGGCTCCGAGGGGGCCGCCGACGCGTTCGCGGGCGGAGCCGACGAGATCGTCGATCTGGAAGGCGCCCTGGTCACCCCCGCCTTCACCGACGCCCACGTGCACACCACCTCCACCGGACTCGCGCTCACCGGGCTCGACCTGTCGGGCGCCCGGAGCCTGGCCGAGGCGCTGGACCTCGTCCGCGCCTTCGCCGACGGCCGGCCCGCCGACGCCGTGCTGCTCGGCCACGGCTGGGACGCCGCCCGCTGGCCCGGGCACCGGCCCCCGTCGCGGCGCGAGCTGGACGAGGCGGCCGGCGGCAGGGCCCTCTACCTGACCCGCGTCGACGTGCACTCCGCGGTCGTCACCACGGCCCTCCTGGACCGCGTCCCCGGGGTCACCGCGATGGACGGGTACCGCCCCGACGCCCCGCTGACCGGCGACGCCCACCACGCGGTACGCGCCGCCGCGCACGCCACCGTCACCGTGCGGCAGCGCGCCGACGCCCAGCGCGCCGCCCTGCGCCACGCCGCCTCGCTCGGCATCGGTACGGTCCACGAGTGCGGCGGGCCCGAGATCTCCGACGAGGACGACTTCACCTCCCTGCTGGCGCTGGCCGGCGCCGAACCCGGCCCCCGGGTCATCGGACTCTGGGCCGAGTACGTCGAGAACGAGAAGGGCGCCGCGCGCATCCGTGAACTCGGCGCGCTCGGCGCCGCGGGGGACCTCTTCGCGGACGGTTCGCTGGGTTCGCACACCGCCTGCCTGCACGAGCCGTACGCCGACGCCCCGCACACCGGCTCCGCGCACCTGGACGCCGCACGGATCGCCACCCATGTCACGGCCTGCACCGAAGCGGGCCTCCAGGCCGGCTTCCACGCCATCGGCGACGCCGCGCTCACCGCCGTCGTGGACGGCATCCGGGCCGCCGCCGAGCGGGTCGGCCTGGCCCGTGTCCGTGCCGCTCGCCACCGTGTGGAGCACGCGGAGATGCTCACCCCCGAGACGATCGCCGCCTTCGCGGAACTCGGCCTGACCGCCTCCGTGCAGCCCGCCTTCGATGCGGCCTGGGGCGGCGAGGACGGCATGTACGCCCGGCGCCTGGGCACGGAGCGGGCCGCCACGCTCAACCCCTACGCGGCGCTGCTGCGCGCGGGCGTGCCCCTCGCCTTCGGCTCGGACAGCCCGGTCACCCCGCTCGACCCGTGGGGGACCGTGCGGGCGGCCGCCTTCCACCGCAATCCGGAGCACCGGATCTCCGTGCGCGCCGGATTCACCGCCCACACCCGGGGCGGCTGGCGCGCGGCGGGCCGCGACGACGCCGGAATCCTGGTGCCCGGAGCGCCGGCCGACTACGCGATCTGGCGTACCTCCGAACTGGTCGTCCAGGCACCCGACGACCGGGTCGCCCGGTGGTCGACCGACCCCCGCTCCGGCACCCCTGGCCTGCCCGATCTCTCTCCGGAGGCCGATCTCCCGGTCTGCCTGCGCACCGTCGTGGGCGGACGGAGTGTCTACGTACGACCGAACGAGTGACGAGGCGGTTTTCCGTACCGCCGATCGATGGGGGAGTGGTCGCACGCGACCTGCGGATCTTCGGCGCTGACCAGGCGATATGAGACAACTTCGCAGGTCGGGCCGTTGTTGACAGAAAGCGGTCGTCGGCCGGTAGGTTCGGCCGGGTCCACCACAGGACGTCCACCGGTCGAACCTCCATGCAGTCGTCGAACGCCGCTGGGTCACGGGGTGGTGAGCCGTGCCGGCCCACCATCACTGACAGCCAGGTTCAGCGCCCGCGCCTCGGGGGCGAGGGAAGGTTTCACCGGTCGACGGGTGCGACCCGGGTGGGGCCCGGACGTTCAGTAGACAACGGCTTTCGGTCGACCCGCAGCCAGCGGGCGCCAGGTCGGCCCGAAGGGCGCCGGGCCCCGATCCGCAGACCTGCGGGGCACGAGCGGGAACCCCGCCGCGGTGTTCCCGGACCGAGCGCCGGGGACCTGCCGCCCGTCCGCCGATGATCTGTCCCCACTTCCATGGTTCTGTCCGGCGGCCCGTGCCGCTTCTCGCGCCCGGGGCGCCCGGAGGGGGCCGCGCGGTCGATATGGTGTGCACCTTGCGCACGGATCTTTAAGGGGCAGTTAGTGAACGACGGCGGTCAGCGGCGGTACGACCCGCTCGGCAGAGTCCTGGTGATCATCCCGACCTACAACGAGGCCGAGAACATCAAGCCGATCGTCGACCGGGTGCGTTCCGCCGTCCCTGAGGCCGACATCCTGGTCGCCGACGACAACAGCCCCGACGGAACCGGCAAGATCGTCGACGAGATCGCCGCCGAGGACACCCAGGTGCACGTGCTGCACCGCAAGGGCAAGGAAGGGCTGGGCGCCGCCTACCTGGCCGGGTTCGGCTGGGGCGCGGAGCACGGCTACGGCGTTCTCGTGGAGATGGACGCGGACGGCTCCCACCAGCCGGAGGAACTGCCCCGCCTGCTCACCGCCCTCAAGGGCGCCGACCTCGTCCTCGGCTCGCGCTGGGTGCCGGGCGGCAGGGTGGTGAACTGGCCCAAGAGCCGGGAGGTGATCTCCCGGGGCGGCAGCCTCTACTCGCGGCTCGCGCTCGGCTTGGACGTCCGCGACGTGACCGGCGGCTACCGGGCGTTCCGTACCGACACCCTCAAGGGGCTCGGCCTGGACGAGGTCGCCTCCCAGGGGTACTGCTTCCAGGTCGATCTGGCCCGTCGCGCGGTGGAGGCCGGATTCCACGTGGTGGAGGTGCCGATCACCTTCGTGGACCGGGAGGTCGGCGACTCCAAGATGAGCCGCGACATCCTCGTCGAGGCGTTGTTCCGGGTCACCGGATGGGGCATCACCGCCCGGACGAACAAGGTCACCGACAAGGTGCTGGGTCGCAAGCCCGCCCCTCGGACCGGTACCGCCCCCGACGGGCCGGGCGCCCCTGACGAGGGCTCGGCGGACGCCCCGGCGGAGACCACCCCGGCCGACACGGCTCCACAGGCCCCGGTCGAGCCCGCTACGGATGCCCCGGCCGACACGGCTCCAAAGGCCCCGGTCGGGCCCGCCACGGACGCCCCGGCGGAGACCACCACCGCAGCACCGGTCGAGCCCGCCACGGACGCCCCGGCCGACACGGCTCCGAAGGCCCCGGTCGAGCCCGCCACGGACGCCGGTGCCGATCACGCACCCGTTCCCCCCGCCGACACTCCTCCGAAGGCCGAATAGGTTCCTCCGTGTCCGTCCCGGCCCCCGACCCGGACGCCCCGGGAGGGGGACCCCCGCACGAGCACCCCGCCCGTGCCGCTCGTACCGCCGTACAGGCACACTGGGGGCATGACGACCGGCACACCGCCCCCGAACCGTCCCCGGCGCTCGCGCGTCCGCAGATTCCTGCCGCTGGGCATCGTCGCCTGGCTGGTGCTGGAGATCTGGCTGCTGATCCTGGTGGCCGGCGCGGCCGGTGGCCTCACCGTCCTGCTGCTTCTGGTGGCGGGCTTCGTGTTCGGTGCGGCGGTGGTCAAGAAGGCCGGACGCCGCGCCTTCTCCAACCTCACCGAGACCCTCCGGCAGGCACCGGGCGGGCCCGGTGCGCAGGAGGGGCCGGAGCCGCAGCCCGCGGCCCGGGGCAACGGCTTCCTCATGCTCGGCGGGATTCTGCTCATGATCCCCGGCATGCTCTCCGACGTGGCGGGCCTCCTGCTCCTGGTCCCGCCCGTCCGCAAGGCGCTCAGCGGACTCACCGAGCGGGCGCTGGAGCGCCGGATGCGCGCCGCCTCGCCCGGAAGCCTCTCCGGAGCCTTCCAGCAGGCGCGGATGCACCGCCCGGACGGGAAGGTGGTTCAGGGCGAGGTCATCCGTGAGGACGGCACACAGCCGCCCCCGCGCCGCGACGACGGACCGCAGGGTCCCCGGCCTCCGCTGACCCCCTGAGAGGCTCGCCCCCGAGGGAGCTCACTCTCTGAGACCGGGCGGAGTGCGGGACACGTACTCCGCCCGGTCCACGCACAAAGCCTCGGGCCGTGACACAGAAGC